>JBBSQT010000035.1:0-12024 GCA_038243775.1 Actinomycetales bacterium
GGCGCCAACGGAGCCGGAAAAACCACTACCATCGAGTGCGCACAGGGCTTGCAAACCCGCACTGGCGGCCACATTTCCTTATTGGGCCAAGACCCGGCCCATGCCGATGCAGCCCTGCGCGCACGCGTTGGAGTCATGCTGCAGGATGGCGGACTGCCACCAGCGTCCCGACCAGTCGCCTTGTTGCGCCATGTTGCAAGCCTGTACGCCAACCCTTTGGACGT
Organism: Actinomycetales bacterium; assembly: GCA_038243775.1. GTDB lineage: Bacteria > Actinomycetota > Actinomycetes > Actinomycetales > Micrococcaceae > Specibacter. Next base: position 225 of record JBBSQT010000035.1, read on the forward strand.
GGATCTGCTCGTGGAGCGGCTGGGCATCGGCGAGTTTTCCGACACGACCATCCGCCGCCTCTCCGGCGGACAGAAGCAGCGGGTCGCGTTGGCGGCCAGCCTGCTGGGAAATCCCGAGCTGTTGTTCCTTGACGAACCCAGTGCCGGTCTCGATCCGCAGTCGCGGCTCATGGTCTTTGAGCTCATTCGGGAGCTGCGCGACAGCGGCAAGGCCATCGTGCTGACCACGCACCTGCTCGACGACGCGCAACGGCTCGCCGACTATGTCTACATTGCTGACAAGGGCGAAATCGTGGCGGAGGGCACCGTCCCGGAACTCCTGGAGCAGTCAACAGCCGCCCTGAGCCAGCGTGAAATGACCTTTGAATCCAACCCCGGCCTTGATGTGGCCCCACTGCAGCGGCCGGGCCTGGTGTGTACCGAAACCCGCCCCGGCTTTTACCGCCTGGCGGGCGACCTTGAAGCCGGCGACCTGGCACGCTTCGGGTCCTGGACCGCGGGGAACAACCTCATGCCAACCTCACTCCACCTTGCCTCCCAGTCATTGGAAGACGTCTTTCTGGCCATCTCCCGGGACGGCGCGAGTTCCGCGCTTGGCCCCGCAGCGGCGGGCGCGGACGTGACAGGTGACGTACCCCGGCCAGGCAGGGACGCGCCGTCGTCCGTCACCGGATCGGCCGTCAACGGCGCACCCAACAACGGCGCACCCAACAACGACGCAGTTAACAACGGCAGGGCCACAAGCCGCACGTCGACGGGAATTTCATGAGCACACTTTTTGACACCGCCGCGCTGGGGCAGCCCGCGTCACTGGCCAGGCGCATCCTGAGCCAGGGCAGGTACGAGGCCGCCACCATGCTGCGCAACGGCGAACAGCTGGTCCTCATGGTCGTCATGCCGCTCCTGGGCCTCATCGCGCTGGTGGCCACTCCGCTGCTCGACGGCATGGGACATCCACGGGTTGCGATTGCCGCACCCGGGATCCTGGCGCTGTGCGCACTGTCGACGGCGTTCACCGGCCAGGGCATTGCCACCGGATTCGACAGGCGCTACGGGGTGCTGCGCTTCATGTCAACCACCCCGCTGGGCAAGGGCGGCCTCATTGCAGGCAAGGCCATCGCCGTGCTCGCGGCCCTGGCCCTGCAGGTGGTGCTGATCTCCGCGGTGGCCGCTTTCATGGGCTGGCGTCCGCCGCTGGCCGGCGTGCTGCTGGGCATCCCGCTGCTGGTCCTTGGCGCGGCTGCGTTCACGGCGCTGGGCCTGCTCATTGCCGGCACCGTCCGGCCCGAGGCGACCCTGGCCATCACCAACCTCGGCTGGATCTTGTTCGCCGCCGTGGGCGGGTTGGTGCTGCCCGTGGGCAGGTTCTCCGGCGCACTGGACGGATTTGTGCAGTGGCTGCCGTCCGGCGCCTTGGGCAACCTGATGCGTGCGGCACTGATCGAGAGCCGCCTGGACGTGTGGGGCCTTGTTATTTTGCTGGCGTGGGCAGTGGTTGCCGGCGTTTGCGCACTCAAGTGGTTCAAATGGAATTGAAAGGCGTCACCGAAGTGAGTCAAGGCAGCACCAAACTGTGCAGCATTACCGACAAGCTGCCCACCTCCGTCACCCCCGCCATCAAGCGGCTCACCGTCGCGTCACTGATCGGCCAGGGCATCCTGATCGTCTCCGGGGGCGTCGTGCGCGTGACCGGTTCGGGCCTGGGCTGCCCCACCTGGCCCAAGTGCACCGAGGAATCGCTGACCAGCACCCCCGAAATGGGCATCCACGGGTTCATCGAGTTCGCCAACCGCACACTCACCTTTGCCTTGGCCGCCGTCGGACTGGCGCTGCTGATCATGTTGTGGAACCTGCGCAAGGAACGCAAGGACCTGTTCTGGCTGGCCTTCGGGCTCCTGGCCGTCATCCCCGCACAGGCCGTGATTGGCGGCATCACGGTCATCACGGGGCTGAACCCCTACGTGGTGAGCCTGCACTTTTTGGTTTCGGCCGCCCTGGTGGTCATTTCCATGCTGCTCGTGAACAGGGCCTACGGGCGCACCGGTGCCACCGGGCCACGCGACGTTCCCCGCGCCAGGCCGCTCATCCGCCAGCTCAGTGTTTTAGCCGCCGCCGCAAGCTACCTCGCCGTCATGCTGGGGACGCTGGTCACCGGTTCGGGCCCGCACTCCGGCGACTCCACATCACCGCGCATGGAGCTCAACGGGTACGTTGTGACCCGCATCCACGCCGTCCCGGTCTACCTTTTGGTGGTGGCCGCGCTGCTGCTGCTGGTCCTGCTCTGGCGCAATGGCAGGGGCGACATCCTGCGCAACGCCGCCCTCCTGCTCTTCGTTTCGGTGCTGTTCCAGGGCTTCATTGGTTACTGGCAGTACTTCACCGGCATCCCCATCCTGCTGGTCATTGTGCACATGCTGGGCGCTTCGCTGATGCTGTCCGTGGCCACCAACATGGTTGATGTGGCGTTGCGCCGCGGCAGGGATGCTGCGGTTTCCTAACCCGCAAGCCAGGCACGACGGCGGCCGGTCACCTTCCCCGTGGAGGTGGCCGGCCGCTTTTGGCTCCCAGCGCTGCGTGTGGGCCGGCCGCGCCGGTCCGGCCTCCCCTGGTCCGCGGATTCGGCGCCAGGCATGCACCTGCCAGCTGCCCGGTCCGCACTTGTGCCGCCGCTCCCGCATTTTGCCGCAAGTAGACCTGCGGCAAAATGCGGGAACGGCGGCATTGTTCACCATGCGTCGGCGCGGCGCGCCTTAACCAAAAGCGGCCGGTGCCTCCCCTTCGGGAGGTGCCGGCCGGCGTCGTCCGCGGGTGTGCAGAACGCGGGTGTGCAGAACGCGGAAAAACCAGGGAAGAAGGGCTAAGGATCAACCCATCAGGGCAGAACCCACAAAGGGATCCACGGCGAGGGCCAGGAAGACCAGGGTCAGGTAGGTGATGGAGGCGTGAAAAACCTTCATGGCGTTCTTCTTGGTGACCAGGTCCTTCTTGGAATTGTTGTACAGGACATGGGCCTCGTACAGGAACCAGGCTCCGGCCGCGGCAGTCACCACGGTGTAAACGATGCCGGCGCCTCCCAGCGGGATCATGAGCAGCGAGCAGGCGACCATGGCCCAGGTGTACAAAACAACCTGGACGGCAACCGTGCGCGAGCCCGCGACGGCGCCGAGCATGGGGACGTTGACGGCGTTGTAGTCGTCGCTGTAGCGCATGGACAGCGGCCAGTAGTGCGGCGGGGTCCACAGGAAGATGACCATGAACAAGATGACGGCGGGCCACTGGATCGTGTTGGTCACGGCCGCCCAGGCGATCAGGACGGGGAAGCAGCCGGCGGCGCCGCCCCACACAATGTTCTGCGTGGTGCGGCGCTTGAGGATCAGTGAGTACACCACGACATAAACGAAGATGGCCCCGATGCCCAGCATGCCGGTGAGCGGGTTGACGCTCCAGAGCAGTGCCACGGCAATGATGGTCAGGACCCAGGAGAACACAAGCGCCTCACGCGGGGTGATCACCCCGGTCACCAGGGGACGCTTCGAGGTGCGGTTCATGATCTTGTCTATGTCGCGGTCGATGTAGCAATTGAAGGCGCCGGATGCGCCTGCGGCAAGTGCCCCGCCCACCATGGTGGCAATCATGAGCCACAGGCTGGGGACGCCGGTGTTGCCGGCAAAGCGGTGCGCATAAAACATGGTGGGCAAGGTGGTGACCAGGAGAAGTTCAACAACCCTCGGCTTGGTCAAGGCCAGATAGCCCTTGGCTTTCTCCGAAAAACCGATTGATCCCTTGTGGGGAGTCTCGGCGGCCGGGATATGCGTTGCACTCACGTGTAATGTCACCATGTCTTCGTTGTTGATTCGCCCGCAGACCATTCATGCGGACAAGCCCGCCCGTCCTGCCTGGGGAACCTGTCCCGCCGGAGGAACGCGGACGCGCCAATTACATATCATACCCGCCATTGAGCGGACAACAGAAAATGCCAAGAAGTCAAGGCGCGACATGGTGGTTCCCACGATACGAAAACTAATCACGCTTGCCAAGGCAACTCGTGTAACTTTGACTATGTCCGGGCTCGCAGGCGTGCCACGTAGCCTGAACCCCGGCATGACATGATTGAAAAATCAATGCTGCATACCCCGGGACAGCGCTCGTGGTGCGGCAGTGCATGACTCGCTGCCCCGCGTTTGCGCCCCGAACTTGCAAAGTTTTTGCCCATAACGAGAGGGACCCGTCAGTGTCACATTTGGATTTGCCCACGTTTACCTGGACCGCCACCGATCAGCGCGCAGTGGACACTGCCCGAATTTTGGCTGCTGACGCCGTTGAGAAGGTTGGCAATGGCCATCCAGGCACTGCCATGTCGTTGGCTCCTGCCGCCTACCTGCTGTTCCAGAAGGTTATGCGCATCGACCCGAAGAACCCGGACTGGTTGGGCCGCGACAGGTTCATCCTCTCCCCCGGACACACCTCCCTGACCCTGTACGTGCAGCTGTTCCTGTCCGGCTACGGCCTGGAGCTCTCCGACCTGGAAGCGCTGCGCACCTGGGGCTCCCTCACCCCCGGGCACCCCGAGTACAAGCACACCGCCGGTGTGGAAATCACCACCGGCCCCCTGGGGCAGGGCCTTGCCTCAGCCGTGGGCTTTGCCTACTCCCAGCGCCGCCTGCGCGGCATGATGGACCCCGAGGCGGCCCCCGGCACCAGCCCCTTCGACCACACCGTGTGGGTCATTGCCTCGGACGGCGACCTTCAGGAAGGTGTCACGAGCGAGGCTTCCAGCCTGGCCGGGCACCAGGAACTGGGCAACATGGTGGTCATCTACGACTCCAACCACATCTCCATTGAAGACGACACCAACATTGCCTTCTCCGAAGACGTCCTCAAGCGCTACGACGCGTACGGCTGGCATGTCCAGCGCGTTGACTGGACCAAAACCGGCGAATACGTTGAAGACGTTGCCGAGCTGCACGCAGCCCTGGCCGCGGCGAAGGCGGAGACGTCCAAGCCCTCCATCATTTCCCTGCGCACCATCATCGGCTACCCGGCCCCCAAGAAGCAGAACACCGGTGCCGTCCACGGGTCGGCCCTGGGCGGCGCCGAGGTGGCCGCCGTGAAGGAATTCCTGGGCTTTGACCCCGAGAAGCACTTTGACGTGGAGCCCGAGGTTCTGGCGCACACCCGCGAAGTGGTGGCACGCGGCGCATCCGCCCGCGAGCAGTGGGACACGGAGTTCGCCGCCTGGGCGAAGACCAATCCGGAGAGCGCCACCCTGTTGGAGCGCATTGAGAAGAAGGAACTGCCGGCGGGCTGGGAAGAGAGCCTGCCTGTCTTCGAAGGCGGCAAGGCCGTCTCCACCCGTGCCGCCTCGGGCAAGGTCCTGAACGCCATTGGCGGTGTCCTGCCGGAACTGTGGGGCGGCTCCTGCGATCTCGCCGGCTCCAACAACACCACCCTTGAAGGCACGGGGTCCTTCATCCCCGCCGGCAAGCAGACCGACACCTGGTCCGGCGGACCCTACGGCCGCGTCCTGCACTTCGGCATCCGCGAACACGCCGCCGCGTCCATCGTGAACGGCATCCACCTTGGCGGCCCCACCCGCGCCTACTCCGGCACGTTCCTGATCTTCAGCGACTACCAGCGCCCCGCCATCCGCCTCTCCGCACTCATGGGTGTCCGGTCCGTGTATGTCTGGACGCACGACTCGATCGGTCTGGGTGAGGACGGCCCCACGCACCAGCCCGTTGAGCAGCTTTCCACCCTGCGCGCCATCCCGGGCCTGGACGTGGTCCGCCCCGGCGATGCCAACGAGGTTGCCGCGGCGTGGAAGAAGATCCTGGAAATCAAGGACAACCCGGCCGGCATTGTGCTGACCCGCCAGAACGTCCCCACCTACGCACGCGGCACCGGTGCGGCCACGGCCACCGAGTTCGCGTCGGCCGGGTTTGTCGCCCAGGGCGGTTACGTCATGGCTGAGGCCGTCTCCGACGGCGCAGTGGTCACCCCCGAGGTCATCCTGATCGCCACCGGCTCAGAGGTTGAGCTGGCCATTGAGGCCCGCGCAGCTCTCGCCGCGGACGGCATTGCCGCCCGTGTCGTGTCGATGCCGTGTGTTGAGTGGTTCAACGCCCAGCCTGCCGAGTACCGCGAGCAGGTTCTGCCCAAGGCCGTCAAGGCCCGTGTCTCGGTGGAAGCCGGGCTGGCCCTTGGCTGGCGCGAGTTTGTCGGCGACGCCGGCCGTTCCATCTCCCTGGAGCACTTTGGCGCATCCGCCGACTACAAGATTTTGTTCGAGAAGTTTGGCATCACCACCGAAGCCGTCACCGCCGCCGCCAGGGATTCCCTGGCAGAAGCGAACTCCTAACCACCCCTCCCACCCCCTTCCCGCCGCCGCCTGGCCCGAAGTGCCGGCGGCGGCGGGAATGGAACACTTCCCCTGCAGTGTTGAAACAGGCAGTGTTGGAACAAGCAGGACCGCAAACCCAAGACATCCAAGGAAGTAGCACAATGAGCAACTCAACTCCCACCGCCGCACTCTCCGCCGCAGGTGTTTCCATCTGGCTTGACGACCTCACCCGCGAACGCCTCAACAGCGGCAGCCTGGCCAAGCTGATCGAGGAAAAGAACGTGGTGGGCGTCACCACCAACCCCAGCATTTTTGAAGCCTCCATCACCAAGAGCGAGGACTACAAGCCGGAACTGGAGAAGTTCTCCGCCGCCGGCATCAATGCCGAAGACGCCGTCTTTGAATTCACCACGGCCGATGTTGCCGACGGCTGCGACCTGTTCGCCCCCGTCGCCGCCGCAACCCAGGGTGTTGACGGCCGCGTCTCCATTGAAGTTGACCCCCGCAAGGCCTGGGACTCGGAAGCCACCTTCGCCGAAGCCAAGCGCCTGTACGCCAAGGTCAACAAAAAGAACGTCTACATCAAGATTCCCGCGACCCTTGAAGGCCTGGAAGCCATCACGGCAACCCTCGGCGAAGGCATCAGCGTCAATGTGACCCTGATCTTCTCCCTGGACCGCTACCGCGCCGTCATGAACGCGTTCCTCAGCGGCCTCGAGCTGGCCAAGGCCAACGGCCACACCCTGGCCGACATCCACTCCGTCGCCTCCTTCTTTGTCTCCCGCGTGGATTCGGAGATCGACAACCGCCTCGACGCCCTCGGCACCGAGGAAGCCGCAGCGCTGAAGGGCAAGGCCGGCCTGGCCAACGCCCGCCTGGCCTACCAGGCGTACGAGGAGGTCCTCTCCTCCGAGCGCTGGGCAGCACTGGCCGACGCCGGTGCACTCCCCCAACGCCCCCTCTGGGCGTCCACGGGTGTCAAGAACCCGGACTACCCCGACACCATGTACGTGACGGGGCTGGTCGCCGCCAACGTGGTCAACACCATGCCCGAGAAGACCCTCGATGCCACCTTTGACCACGGCGTTGTCACAGGGGACACCATCACCGGCAGCTACGAGGATTCCAACGCCCTGCTGGACAAGCTCGAAGATCTGGGCATCTCCTACAACGACGTTGTGAAGCTGCTCGAGACCGAAGGCCTGGACAAGTTCGTGGCCAGCTGGAACGATCTGCTCCACCACGTCCAGGACGCACTCGACGCCGCAGGCGCGGAAGGCTAGAGCAATGACATCACTCGCATTTGCGGCCACCGGCGCCGCGCAGGAAGCTGGGGCAACCCACCTGATGACCCTGGTCGCAGACCAGGTCGCTTCACGGATCTTCGCCAAGGACCCCACCCTGTGGGGGCCGGACGCCGAGGCCGAGTCGGCCATCCGTCTCGGCTGGGTTGAGGCACCGGAGATTTCCGCCCCCCTGGTGGAGGAGATCGCGGCACTGCGCGATGAGCTGCACCGCGACGGCATCAACCACATTGTGCTGTGCGGCATGGGCGGCTCGTCCCTGGCGCCCGAGGTCATTGCCGCCACCGCCGGCGTTGAACTCAGCGTGCTGGACAGCACCGACCCGGCACAGGTCCGCGCAGCCGTCAGCGACCGGCTGGCCACAACGGCGATCGTGGTGTCTTCCAAATCCGGTTCAACACTGGAGACTGATTCCCAGCGGCGGATCTTTGAGCAGGAGTTCACGGCCGCGGGCATCGACGCGGCCTCACGCATCATCATCGTCACCGACCCGGGCTCGCCCCTGGACGGCGCCGCACGCGAGGCCGGCTACCGCAAGGTGTTCAACGCCGACCCCAACGTGGGCGGGCGCTACTCCGGCCTGACCGCGTTCGGCCTGGTTCCCTCGGGACTGGCCGGCGTGGACGTCGCTGCACTGCTGGATTCCGCCGAGGAAGCCGCCGAGATGCTCCGCGATGACGACGTCGACAACGTGGGACTGCGTCTCGGCGCAGCCCTGGGCGGCACCACTCCGCTGCGCAACAAGATTGTCATCGTCGACGAGGGCTCGGGCATTGTCGGATTCGCCGACTGGGCGGAGCAGCTCATCGCCGAATCCACGGGCAAGCTGGGCACGGGCCTCCTGCCTGTCGTTGCGGGCCCCGCATCCCCGGAAGTTGCCGGCGGTGCACCGGACGTCCTGGTGGTGCGGCTCGTGGCCGGGGACGCCGACGTCGAACTTCGGGACAACGAGATCAGCATCGCCGGGGATCTCGGCGCACAGATGATGGTGTGGGAATTCGCCACCGCCGTCGCCGGACGCCTGCTGGGCATCAACCCCTTCGACCAGCCCGACGTTGAGGCTGCCAAAAAGGCCGCCCGCGGCATGCTCGACGCGACACCTGCACCCACTGCTGCGCTGTTCACGGACGGTGCCGTGGAGGTGCGCACTGCCAATGACGACGCCGGCTGGCTGGCCGGGGCGGGCACGCTCTCCGAGGCACTGGGTGCTTTGCTGCACGCGCTGCCCCACGACGGTTACCTGAGCGTGCAGGTCTACCTTGACCGGTTGGCGCACGCCCCCCTGTCCGAGATCCGTGACGAGTTGGCTGCGGCTGCCGCACGCCCCGTCACCTTCGGTTGGGGACCGCGCTTCCTGCATTCCACCGGCCAGTTCCACAAGGGCGGCCCTGCCATTGGCGCCTTCCTGCAGGTGACAGGCACTGCCACGGAGGATTTGGCCATTCCGGAGCGCCCGTTCAGCTTTGGGGAGCTCATTGCCGCCCAGGCCGCCGGCGACGCTGCCGTTCTGGCCGGCCATGGGCGCCCTGTGCTGCGGCTGCATTTCACGGACGTGGCCGCGGGCGTAGCCCAACTCAAGGCTGCGGTGGCCAAACTGCCCGGCCGCCACCTGGACGCATAGGCCATCCCCCACCAGATGCCCATCGCTGACACAACACCCACTGAAAACCCGCTCCGGGACAGCCGCGACCGCCGGCTGTCCCGGGTGGCGGGACCGTCGTCCCTGGTTCTCTTCGGAGTGACCGGGGACTTGGCGCGCAAGAAGCTCATGCCCGCCGTTTACGACCTCGCCAACCGTGGCCTGTTGCCGCCCAGTTTTGCACTCGTCGGCTTCGCCCGCCGCGACTGGGCCGACCAAAACTTCGCCGACGAGGTGAAATCCTCCGTGCAGGCCCATTGCCGCACCCGCTTCGATGAAACGGTGTGGAACCAGCTGCGCGAGGGCATCCGCTTCGTGCAGGGCGAATTTGACGACGACGACGCCTTCGAACGGCTCAAGACGACCCTGGCGGAACTCGATGCCGACCGCGGCACCCGCGGCAACCACGCGTTCTATCTCTCCATCCCCCCCAAGGCCTTTGAACTGGTCTGCCGCCAGCTTTCAGAGCACGGGCTGGCACAAACGGAGGACGAGAGCTGGCGCCGGGTGGTCATTGAAAAGCCGTTCGGCCACAACCTGGAATCCGCTCGGGCGCTGAATGCCATTGTCGAATCGGTGTTCCCGCCGGATTCGGTGTTCCGGATTGACCACTATCTGGGCAAGGAGACGGTCCAGAACATTCTGGCGCTGCGTTTCGCGAACCAGTTCTTTGAACCGTTGTGGAACGCGAACTATGTGGACCACGTCCAGATCACCATGGCCGAGGACATTGGCACGGGCGGCCGCGCCGGCTATTACGACGGCGTCGGCGCTGCCCGCGACGTCATCCAAAACCACCTGCTGCAGCTGCTGGCGCTGACCGCCATGGAGGAACCCATCTCCTTCAACGCCCGCGACCTGCGCGCCGAGAAGGAAAAGGTGCTTGCCGCCGTCAAGCTGCCGGCGGACCTGTCCCAGCACTCCGCCCGCGGCCAGTTCGCCGGCGGCTGGCAGGGCGGCGAGCACGTTCAGGGATATCTGGAAGAGGACGGGATCCCGCCGGACTCAACCACCGAAACGTATGCGGCCATCCGCCTGGACATCAACACCCGGCGCTGGGCCGGTGTGCCGTTCTATCTGCGCACGGGCAAGCGCCTGGGCCGGCGGGTCACGGAGATCGCCGTGGTCTTCAAGCGCGCCCCCAACCTGTTGTTCACCGATCATGCCGCGGACGACTTTGGCCAGAACGCCGTTGTCATCCGTGTCCAGCCCGACGAGGGCGTCACCATCCGCTTCGGTTCCAAGGTGCCGGGCACACAGATGGAAGTCCGCGACGTCACGATGGATTTTGGCTACGGACACGCCTTTACCGAGTCCAGCCCGGAAGCGTATGAGCGGCTGATCCTGGATGTGTTGTTGGGCGAACCTCCCCTGTTCCCCCGGCATGAAGAAGTTGAACTCTCGTGGAAGATCCTGGACCCTTTCGAGGAGTACTGGGCCGCGGGGGGCCAACAGCCCGAGAGTTATGAACCCGGCAGTTGGGGGCCGGCGTCGGCCGATGAATTGTTGAAGCGAGATGGAAGGACGTGGCGTAGGCCGTGATTGTTGAACTGCTCAACACAACCACCTCCAAGATCACCAAGGAGATCGTCAAACTGCGCGAACAGGGCGGCGTGGTGGCCCTGGGCCGTGTCCTGACCCTGGTAGTCATCACCAAGTCCGGGGTTGAAGAGGAAGTCATCAAGGCCGCCAACCTGGCCAGCCGTGAACACCCCTGCCGGATCATTGTCCTGGCTGCGGGTTCGGCTGCTGAAGAAACCCGCCTGGACGGGGAGATCCGGGTGGGCGGTGATGCCGGCGCCTCGGAGGTCATCGTGCTGCGCGGGCACGGGGAGCTGGCGGTTGAGAACGAGTCCCTCGTCTCGGCCCTGCTGCTGCCCGACGCCCCGATCGTTGCCTGGTGGCCCCAGGACCCGCCGGAGGTCCCCAGCAAGTCCCCCGTGGGCCGGATTGCGCACCGCCGCATCACGGACTCGGCCAATGCCGATGACCCGCGTGAGGCGCTGAAGCACATTGGCCGGACCTATGCCGCCGGTGACACGGACCTGGCCTGGACGCGCCTGACCAACTGGCGCATCCAGTTGGCTGCCGCACTTGACCAGTACGACGGCGAGGATCCCATCACCGGGCTCCTGGTGGAGGGCGCCAGCGATTCCCCCAGCACCTTGCTGCTGGCCTCATGGCTGCACCGGGCGCTGGGCGTTCCCATCACCGTGGAGGAAGATCCCCGCGGCACGGGCATCCGCTCGGTGGTCATCCAGCGGGCCAAGGGGAACGTGGAATTGACCCGCCCCGGCGCGCTCGATGCCACCCTGCGCCAGCCCGGGCAGCCGCAGCAGCAGATTTCCCTGCCGCGCCGCAGCCTGCAGGACTGCCTGGCCGAGGAGTTGCGCCGGCTTGACCCCGATGAAGTATTTGGTGAAGTGGTCACCGAAGGCTTGAAAAAGCTGTTGGCAGAAGAGAGAGTTGTTCAGTCGTGAGCCCCCATGTCCGTGTCCTACCCCACCCGTCCTTCGA
>JBBSQT010000036.1:0-11973 GCA_038243775.1 Actinomycetales bacterium
GCCCTAATACAGTGGCGAAGCGCCGCTGGGACACTTCACCACTGGATGGGAGGGCGCCGGGCACCCTGGTTTCTACTTGATGCCGGTGGTGGCGATTCCCTTGACAAGGAAGCGCTGTCCGAACAGGAATATCAGGATCAAGCTGAAGTCGACGCTTGTGACCTTACCGATCACGCCGCTCTGGGAGATTTCCTTCAGGGCGCTGTTGCGCGGGGAGTAGCGGTAGTTGAACGTGACGACTACGTCGCGCCCGGTCTCTTCGTTGGCCGCGGTGATCCGGCGGCAGCCGTCAACGTCAATCGTGAGCGGTTTTTCCACGACGACGTCGGCGCCTGCGTTGAGTGCCTCGACGATGTAGTCGGCGTGGGTGTAGTCAGGCGTGGTGACAATGACGCGGTCAATCGCATGCTCGCGGATGAATGCCGTTAATCCGGTGGGGTCGAAGACGGTAGCGGCTGGAAGCGGTGCGGCAGCGGCGCCAGAGGTGGCGGCACTCTCATCGCGCAGACGCTGGGTGAGGGCCACGTAGTAAGCGGTGCGGCCGGGATTCACGTCCGCGATGGCCACCAGTTCGGCGGTGTCGGAACGGGCTCCCAAGACTGCCTGGACGTACATCGCGGCACGCGAACCCGCCCCGACAAGGGCAGTGCGGGTCTTCTTCTTCAACAGCATTTCAGCGGCCCCTTCGGCGGATGCCACTACGGTACTCATGAGCTTGAATGACATTTCACAACGCTGTTTGTATTCATGCCTGCCCCACTTTTTTACAGATGTTCCGTTGAGTGGTTGAGCGTCATAAAGAAGGTTATGAGAAAGCGTTTTCTCAATCCGTTATACGCAGCTGAATTGGAGGAGCTGGCGCCCAGCCTGCACCCGATGGTGCTGGTCAACCGCACCATTGAGGCTCCGGATTCCCCAAGCGTCATTGTTGATTACGGCAAGGGCATCCAAGACCTTGCGGCCCACTTGGCTGGTTTGGGGCACACCAAACTCACCTACGTTGGCGGCCCCGCGAGCGGTGCCTCCAACGCCCTCCGCCTGGCAGGGCTGGAAGAATTCAAGCTGGCCCACCCGGACATCGAGCTGACGTATCTGCGCAACGGGTCCACCTTTGAGGACGGCTACGAGTCGGCCGAGAGTGTCCTGGCCACCGGCGCCACGGGCATCCTGGCCTTCAACGACCTGACGGCCATGGGCCTGCTCAGCAGCTTGAACGAGCGCGGCATCGACGTGCCGGGGGAAATCTCCGTTACGGGCTTCGATGACATTCCCTTTGCCCACTACACCACCCCGTCGCTGACCACTGCGGCAGTCGCCATTGTGAATGTCGGCGAATACGCGTGGCAGCAAATGCGGGACCTGCTCAACGGCACCGACGTCACGGATTCAGTTCAGGTTTTTGAACCGCACCTGGTGGTGCGCGGCAGCACTGGCGTGCGCGCCGCAGCAAAAGCTGCACAGCCGGGCTGACTACGCACACCGGGAATGGCAGCCGGGGTTGACTGCGTGCGCCGGAGCCAGCAGGTCGCCGGCTCCGGCGCGCGGATTTCAGCGAAGTGGTTCAGCGCAACGGGTCGAAGTGGCGCATGCTGGCCGGCGGTGTGTTCCCCGTAAGTCCTGCGGCGATCATCTTTCCCGTGAGCGGACCGAGCGCGACACCCCACATGCCGTGTCCGCCGGCTACATGGACGCGAGGCGAGTTGGTGGCACCGACCAGAGGGAAGCCGTCAGTGGTGCACGGCCGCGAGCCAACCCACTCCTCCGCCCGGTCTTCCCAGTTGATGCCGGTGAACATGGGCGAGGCAGCATCCACGATCGCCTTGATGCGGCGCGGATCCAGAGTCGCATCGACGTTCCGGAATTCCATCATGCCCGCGACCCGGAACCGGTCACCCAGGGGAGTGCAGGCTACGCGCTGCGCCGGAAAATAGATCGGATGTGTGGGCATTTCATCCGGAACCACGGTGAAGCTGTAGCCGCGCCCGGCCTGGACCACGCGCTTGATCCCGAACTTGCGCGCCAGCGCCCCCAGCCAGGCACCTGTGGCGAGGACCACGGCGTCGGCCTTCAGTGAGCGCCCTTCCGATCCAATCACTTCCACGCCGGAGCCGGTGTCACGGACGTCAAACACGTTGAATGCGCTGGTCAGGGTGCCCCCACGGGCCACGACAGTGTCAGCGAGCGATTGCATGAATGCTGGCGGGTTGATGAAGCGCTGGTTGCGGATTTCAACGCCGGCCACCACGCCCGCACCGAGGGTCGGCTCCAGCTCCCGGATTTCCTCCCCTGACATGAGGTTGAAATCCACCTCGCCGCCAGTTTCACGGATCACATGGAACTCCCTCACGAGGGCTTCACGGTCCTTCAGCGAGGCGAAACCGGTCAGGAACGGCTCGGCGGTGCGCGTGGGTTCGGCCACTGCGGGGGAGCCGGCGGCGATTTCGTCGAAGGCGTCAATGCCCGTGCGGCCGATTTCCGCAAAAATAGCCATGGCAGCCCGCCACCTGCCGGGTGTGCAGTTGCGGGCGAAGCCCAGCAGGAATTTCAGCAGTGAAGGATCGGTGCTGAACGGAATATACAGCGGGGATGCCGAATTCAACATGGCCTTGAGCCCGTACGTCAGCACGGCCGGCTCACTCAGCGGCAGGGTCAGCGCCGGCGTCAACCAGCCTGCGTTTCCCCATGAGGACCCGGACGCCACCTCACCGCGATCCACGACAGTGACCTGAATCCCCTGCTCCTGTAAGTACCAGGCGGTGGACAAGCCAATGATTCCCGCACCAACAACCACCACATGTTCAGGCGCCTTTGCACTGACCACGATTCACACTCCTTGCACGTTGGCCGGCCACTCTGTCTGCCGGCGCTAGTTCCAGCGTAACCGCGATTGCCCAGACGTCCACCAGCCCGCTCCAGCCCCTGTTTCGCTGCTAAACAAGCTACCCGCAGGAATCGGTGAAAACGTACGCATTTCACCTGTTTTTATCGGCCATTGCGGGCAGGTGCCTGCCCCAAGGGCGCGGCCGGCACCTGATTCCCGGATGGCTGGCCACAACAATCGCGCGCAGCTCGCACAGTTCTGCGGGGGCGGCACCGGCGGCTCGCGGGTGCAGCAGGACGTTGCCCGGGGCGGTCGCCTCCGCGGGCCCCGCCACGACGGTCAGCCCTGTGGCGTCGGCCGTGAGCTGGCACAGCAGTTCATTTTGGGATCCGCCGCAGCGCACGACGGCGCCGGGCCGGGTCGCGTGGGATGTGGGCCTGGGCAGGCGTGCCAGCTTGACCTCCTCCAGCGACCAGTATGCGATGTGCAACTTCTCGGCCCCATCGATGGGGGCGTAGGTGGAGAGCGCCTCGGCCCCGCGCATGGCCGGCGAATCCGCCACCGCATTCCGGGTCGTAGCAGGCCGCGCAGTCGGTGCCGTATGCGGCGTGCAATACCTTCAGCCGGGCCATGGAATCCTTCACCGAGGCGTCGGCGGCCAGGTCCAGGATGAGCGGTCGGCCTTGGCGCGCAGGAAGAGGTCCGGGCAACTGGTACCCAGGGTACCCAGGCGCGGGTGCTCGGCCGAAGCCAGGAACTCCAGCACTTCAGCATCGACGCTGAAGTGGCCCACGACAGCCCTGTCCATGCGGGCGAGTCCGCGCAGGGCCGGGGCCAGCGAGGCCGCCTTGGCCAGGCCTTTCTTCCTCCACCGTGCCAGGTCTCCTTCGGAGCCCTTGACCCAGGGCAGTTCAACGGGTCCGCCCGTGACGGGGTCGGTCGCGGCGCCCTTCGCGGAGGTGGTGTCGCCGGCATGGTTGGTGTTGCGTTTGTCCGCACCCAACCGGTTGGAGCGTGATCAGCGCGGCCACCGTGTCAGTGCCGGTGGCCGCTGTGGTGAGTCCCGCCGTCGTGCTTGATGTGCTTGTTGATGCGGTCATGGCGTTTACGCTCCCCATCCGGCCTGGGTGCCGCCCACGAGCTCGTCGTTATCAGATTCAACTGGAGCGTTTCGGGAGCGACGCAGACAAGGGATCCCTTGCCGCTTGACATCCACACGCTTGACATCCACCTCATCCAATAAAACAAACGCCCGGTGGCTGCCACCGGGCGCTTGTTCGTAGTGCTTTAGATCAAACCCTGCGCCAGCATCGCGTCGGCGACCTTGACGAAGCCGGCAATGTTGGCGCCGACCACGTAGTTGCCGGGCGAGCCGTAGGTCTCTGCGGTTTCGGCGCAGCGGTCGTGAATGCCGACCATGATCTGGTGCAGGCGCTCCTCAGTGTGCTCAAACGTCCACGCATCACGGCTGGCGTTCTGCTGCATTTCCAGGGCCGAAGTGGCCACGCCACCGGCGTTGGCGGCCTTGCCCGGAGCGAATAGGATGCCGGCTTCCTGGAATACGGCAATTGCACCGCTGGTGGAGGGCATGTTGGCGCCTTCCGCGATGGCCACCAAGCCGCTCTTGACCATGCGGGTGGCGGTTTCGGTGTTGATTTCGTTCTGTGTTGCGCACGGCAGTGCCACTGAAGCGTTCACATCCCAGACGGATCCGCCTTCAACGTAGCTGACGGAGGCCCCGCGACGGACGGCGTATTCCTTCAGGCGTGCGCGCTCCTTTTCCTTGATCTGGCGGAGCAGGGGAACGTCGATGCCGTTCTCATCCACAATGTAGCCGGACGAATCGGAGCAGGCCACAACCTTTGCACCCAGTTGCTGGGCCTTGGCGATGGCGAAGGTTGCAACGTTTCCGGAGCCGGAGATGACAACGCGCTGCCCCTCCAGGGTCTGGCCGCGGGTCTTCAACATTTCCTGGGTGAACATGACCGTGCCGAAACCGGTGGCTTCGGGTCGGACCAACGAGCCGCCCCAGCCAACGCCCTTGCCGGTCAGAACACCGGATTCGTAGCGGTTGGTGATGCGCTTGTACTGGCCGAAGAGGTAGCCGATTTCGCGCCCGCCAACGCCAATGTCGCCGGCGGGGACGTCGGTGTACTCGCCAATGTGGCGGTAGAGCTCCGTCATGAAGCTCTGGCAGAACCGCATGACCTCACCGTCGGACTTGCCGCGCGGGTCAAAGTCGGAGCCGCCCTTGCCGCCGCCGATGGGCATGCCGGTCAGGGCATTCTTGAAGATCTGCTCGAAGCCCAGGAATTTGACGATGCCAAGGTAAACGGAGGGGTGGAAACGCAGCCCGCCCTTGTACGGGCCAAGTGCCGAGTTGAACTCAACGCGGAAACCGCGGTTGATCTGCACGCGTCCGGAGTCATCAACCCACGGGACACGAAAAATGATCTGGCGCTCTGGCTCACAAAGGCGCTGCAGGACCGCCGCGTCGACGAATTCTGGATGCTTGTCCAAAACCGGTCCGAGGCTTTCAAAAACTTCCAGTACTGCCTGGTGAAATTCTTTTTCCCCGGGATTGCGGGCTAAAACTTGCTCCCGGATGGCTTCTAACCTGGTATCCATGAGTCTCCTGAAAAGAGTGAGGCGCCAAGTGGCGGCGCGTAAATATGCTCACTGCAATGTTCCAGCCATTCATGGGTCTAGGCTAATTTTACTCATAAGTTGATACGATATGCATTATCATGCATAAATGCGCGACTCACATCGCGCGCGGGTGTCCTTTTCAGTCCTTGCGGCGCCTGAAATTGGGCAGGTTCGCCAGCAGGTCTGCGGCCTTGTTGGCGGCCCGCCCCACACTCCGACTCAGTTGCCCCTGCACACCGCCATCGCTGGGGGTGACGGCGCTGTTGGGGGCAACGATCGCGACTTCCTTCTGCGCAGCCGCGCTGGCGTTCACTGCAGGAGCATTCACAACAGGATCTGGAACGACCTCCGGTTTGGTGGCCTCCGCGTCCGCTGGCGCACCAGCGGACGCGCGCGCCGCCAAAGCGGCCACCGCCGCAGAAGCTGCGTCGGATTGCTCCGGACCAGATTCGCCCTTCCGCACGGCAGCCACGGCTGGCACGGCGGATTCAGCGGACTCGGCGGGCACCGCTGGCACGGCGGATTCAGCGGACTCGGCGGGCACCGCTGGCACGGCTGGCACGGCGGGCACCGGCACCTGCGACTTGGCGGCCGGGCGGGCTGCCCCATTGGCGGCAACCGCAGTCTTCACGGCGGTTTCCTGCGGCGCGACCGGCTGAAATGCGCGCGCACCGTCGGCAATCCCGGCACCCAGGGACTCCAGCCAGGTCGACACGAGGGCCAGCGGCTCAGTGTTGATCCCGTAAAAGCGCTTCTGCCCCTGGGCGCGCATCGTCACCACACCGGCCTCGCGCAGAACACGCAGATGCTTGGAAACTGTTGGCTGCGAAACCCCTAGCTCGTCCACGAGCTGACCTACAGCCTTGCTCTCCTGAGCCAACGCTTCAAGGATGTCGCGGCGGGTGCTTTCAGCAATTACCGCGAAGACTTTTTCTACAACCATTCCACCACCCTAACGACATATGCCCGTCACAGCATCTTGAAACGCCCAAAGTACGACGTCGGGGGCTCACCCCACCAGCGCAGGCGCCCCCACGCCGTCGTGCTTCATGCGGCATTTGCGGCACGGAACACGCACCGGCGAACCCGTGCGGCGCCGCTTGGGAGGTGCGGGGAGGACGCCGGGACTAATCGAACCAGGGGTCCAGTCCGTAAAGCGGGAAAACGGCCTTCCGCGTGGCCATGACGGTCCGGTCCAGGGCGTCCGAGGGGTTGTACCCCACCTCCCACGACCGCCACCAGGTGTCGGCGTCCTCGCCCATGAGCAGCGGCGCCACCGCCCCGTATTTCTCGGCCACATAGCTGCGCCACGTCTCCGGCACGGCGGTGCGCAGCGGCACCGGCCGCCCGGCCACGATCGCCATCAGGTGGCTCCACACCCGCGGCACCACCGAGACGATGTTATATCCGCCGCCGCCGGTGGCAATCCACCGCCCGCCGCACACCTTGTCGGCCAGCGCCGCAATGCTCAACGCCGCCTCTCGCTGTCCGTCCACCGAGGTATTCAGGTTGGTCAGCTGGTCCTCGCGGTGTGAGTCGCAGCCGTGCTGGCTGACAATGACGTCCGGCTCGAAGGCTTCCACGAGTTGAGGCACGACGGCGTGGAACGCTCTCAGCCAGCCGGCGTCCGCGGTGCCGGCCGGCAGGGCAACGTTGACCGCCGAGCCTATTGCCGCCGGCCCGCCGAGGTCGTTGGCGAAGCCCGTGCCGGGAAACAAAGTCAGCCCGGACTCATGGAGGGAGATTGTCAGAACGCGCGGGTCGTCCCAGAAAATCCGTTCGGTGCCGTCCCCGTGGTGGGCGTCGATGTCAATGTAAGCAACCTTGGAGACTCCGGAGTCAAGCAGCTTTTGAATGGACACGGCCGCATCGTTGTAGATGCAGAAACCGGCTGCCTTGTCGGCAAAGGCGTGGTGCATGCCGCCGCCAAAGTTCACGGCCCGGGGCACGGCACCGCTGATCAGCGCGTTCGCCGCCACAATGGATCCGCCGACCAGTCGTGCGCTGGCCTCGTGGATGCCGGCAAAGACGGGGTCGTCCTCAGTGCCCAGTCCGCGGTCCGGATCGCTCAGGCTTGGATCCTCCCCCACCCGACGCACCGCGGCAATGTAGTCGCGCGTATGCACCGTGGCCAATTCGTCGTCGGACGCCACATAGGCCTCAACCACATCCACTTGCGGCAGGTCAAGGATTCCCAGTTCGCGGGCAAGCGTTGCCGTGAGGTCAAGGCGCTTGGGCGACATGGGATGGTTCGGGCCGAAGTTGTACGCAGACATGGCCGCATCGCAGACTATGCTTGTCGGGACGGCCGCTGGCCCTGGGCTGGCAAGAGATGACATCCATCACAGGCTATCGAAGTCCGGCCACAAATGCCGTATCCGTGGCAACACCCAGTTCATTTCAGGAGGGGCAGCGAGGCGTTGACCACTAATTCAACACTCCCCCAGTGGCTCCCGCGATGGCCGTTAAGGGTGGTTGTCAGTGTCCGTGACTTCGTTGACCGGGTGGCGAACAGTTCACCGGCCCGTCTGGCGCTAATTGTTTTTGCCCTGGTCATTCTCGCCTTCACCCTCGCCCTGACCTTGCCGGTGGCTGCCCGCGACGGACAGTCCACGGCCTTCCACAACGCCCTCTTCACGGCCGTGTCGGCCGTGTGCGTGACGGGCCTGACCACGGTGTCAACGGCCCTGCACTGGTCATTTTTTGGTCAGCTTGTCATCCTGATCGCCATTTTTGTGGGCGGTTTGGGTATCCTCACCCTGGCCTCGCTCATGTCGCTCATGGTCAGCAAGCGACTCGGCGTGCGTGGCAAGTTGATCGCCCAGGAGGCCATGAACGCCGGCCGGCTCGGCGAAGTGGGCACCTTGCTGCGCATTGTCATCAGCACCTCGGTGGCCATCGAAGTCATCCTGGCCCTGGCACTGGCCCCACGCTTCCTGATTCTGGGCGAATCGCTCCCCCAAGCCATCTGGCACGCAACTTTTTACGCCATCTCATCCTTTAACAACGCCGGCTTCACACCCCATTCAGACGGCGTGGTCCCCTACGAGGCCGACCTGTGGATCCTGACACCGCTCATGATCGGCGGATTCATCGGCAGCCTCGGATTCCCGGTGCTGATGGTGCTGCTGGCCACCGGATTCCGCTTCAAAAAGTGGACGCTGCACGCGAAGTTGACCATCCAGGTCTCGCTCATGTTGCTCGTGGCAGGCGCCATCCTGTGGGGCGCCATGGAGTGGGGCAATCCGGACACCATTGGTGGGATGGGCGTGGGTGACAAGATCACGCACTCCGTCTTTGCCTCGGTCATGACCCGGTCACTGGGCTTCAACCTGGTGGACATGAATGCGATGAATTCCTCCACCATGCTGCTCACCGACGCCCTGATGTTTGTGGGCGGCGGCTCCGCCTCAACGGCCGGCGGCATCAAGGTCACCACGCTCGCCGTGATGTTTTTAGCCATCGTGGCCGAAGCCCGCGGCGACAACGACGTGAAAATTTACGGCCGAACCATCCCCCAAGGAACCATGCGCGTGGCCATCTCCGTCATCATGATGGGCGCCACCCTCGTCATGATCGCGTGCGGAATACTGCTGGCCATCTCAGGGGAAAACCTGGACAGGGTCTTGTTTGAGACCATCTCGGCCTTCGCCACCGTGGGACTGAGCACCGGGCTCAGCAGCGAGCTGCCGCCGTCGGGCGTCTATGTTTTAAGTGCCATGATGTTCTTTGGCCGCGTCGGATCCATCACCCTTGCAGCAGCCCTGGCCCTGCGCCAGCGCCGCCAGCTGTTCCACTACCCGGAAGAGAGGCCCATCATTGGCTGAGAAAATCGACTCCAGCAACCGTCCGCCGCACAACGCACCCGTGCTGGTCATTGGCCTGGGCCGCTTCGGTTCGGCCACCGCCCACCAACTGGTCAAGCAGGGCAGGGAGGTGCTCGCCATCGAGCGCGACCCCGCACTGGTGCAAAAGTGGGCCGGCGTGCTCACCCACGTGGTCGAGGCCGACGCCACCAACATTGACGCGCTGCGCCAGCTCGGGGCACAGGACTTCAGCTCCGCCGTCGTGGGCGTGGGAACCTCCATTGAATCGAGCGTGCTCATCACGGTGAATCTGGTGGATCTGGGGATCGCACACCTCTGGGTCAAGGCGATCACGCAGTCGCACGGGAAGATCCTGACCCGCATCGGCGCGAACCATGTCATCTACCCGGAGGCCGACGCCGGTGTCCGCGCCGCGCACCTGGTGGGCGGGCGGATGCTGGACTTCATCGAGTTCGACGACGATTTCGCGATCGTGAAAATGTACCCGCCGAAGGAGACCCAGGGCTTCACGCTGGAGGAATCCAAGGTCCGTTCCAAGTACGGCGTGACGGTGGTGGGGGTGAAGTCCCCGGGCGAGGATTTCACCTATGCACAGCCCAACACCAAGGTTTCCAGCCGCGACATGCTCATTGTCTCCGGTTACGTGGACCTGCTGGAGCGTTTCGCCGCCCGGCCGTAACCTCACGTTTTTTGCTCGGCGGACGTCTACAGGGCAGGAGGTGTTTTCGATGGTGCAACACATGGTTCTGGATTCGCCGCTGGGCCCGCTGACCCTTGTGGAGAACGACGCCGGACTGGCCGCCGTGTACATGGCCCAACACAAGCGCCGCCCGGCTTGGGAGACGATGGGGGCCGCGGTGGGCCTTGCTGGTTCGCCGGTGCTCTCCGCCGCGGCCGAGCAGCTGGGTGAGTACTTTGTGCGTTCGCGGCGTGATTTTTCGCTGCCGCTGGCGCCCGTGGGCAGCGGCTTTCAACAGCGGGTCTGGGCCGCGCTGCGGGCGATCCCGTATGGGGAGGTGCGAACGTACGGCCAGCTGGCGGCGATGCTCGGCGACCGGTCCATGGCACAGGCCGTGGGGGCCGCAAACGGCCGCAACCCGATCAGTATTGTTGTTCCGTGCCACCGGGTGGTGGGTTCCGACGGGTCACTCGTGGGCTACGCGGGAGGGGTGGAGCGCAAGCAGTTCCTGCTGGAACTGGAGAACCCGGCCCGAACCCACACCGAGGCGCTGTTCTAGATGGCCGCTTCCGGCAAGGCTTTGGCGCGGAGCCCGGCTTCAGGGCCCGCCCCGGCGCTGCTGCCCTTTGACTCTCTCATCTCAGCCCATGGGGGCGCCGTGTTGCGGGTGTGCCGGGCGCTGGTGGGTGTCACTGACGCGGACGACGTCTGGCAGGAAACATTCCTCGCAGCGCTGCGCGTGTACCCGGACAGCGGCAATGTCCGCAACCGCGAAGCCTGGCTCGTCACGATCGCCCGCAACAAGGCCGTTGACCACCTGCGTCGCAGTGCGCGCGTCCCCGCCCCGGTGGAAAACACCGGGGACGGTCCGCTGGACGGAGGGAACGTCGTCGCACGTGCGGTGGAGGCCGGAGAAACCGCCGCGGCCGTGTGGTCGGCGCTGGCGCGGCTGCCGCGCCTGCAGCGTGAGTCCGTGGTTTACCACCACTTGGCCGGACTGCCGTATGCAAAGGTGGCTGAATTGTTGGGAAATTCGGAGGCCGCTGCGCGCCGGGCGGCGTCCGATGGAATGAAGGCGCTGCGTGCACTACTGGGTCACGGTGAAGGAGACGGTTTTGATGGTTGAGCTTGAGATCGCGGAACTTGACACGGCGGCGCACGGATTGCCGGTTGAGCTGGCACCTGTGGCTGCCGCCGAGCACTCCGAGCTGGCCCGGCTGAACGCCCGGCTGGGACGGGCCGCCTCTGCGCAGGGCCTGCTGGATGTCGCCTACCGGGTGGTGGATTCTCCGGTGGGGGCTCTGCTGCTGGCCGGGACCGGGGCGGGGCTGGTCCGGGTGGCGTTTGCCTCCGAGGGCCACGAGGCTGTGCTGGAGCAGCTGGCGGCCACCGTAAGCCCGCGGGTGTTGCGGGCACCGGCGCGCCTTGATGCGGCCGCGCGCGAACTGGATGAATATTTTGCGGGCCGCCGGCAGCGCTTCGACCTGCCGCTGGATTTCAGGCTGGCCCGTGGTTTCCGGCGTGAGGTGCTGGACCATCTGCCCGAGATTGCCTACGGGCACACGGCCAGCTATGCGGCGGTGGCGGCCCTGACCTCCAGCCCGCGGGCCGTCCGGGCGGTGGGGACCGCGTGTGCGCGCAACCCTCTGCCACTGGTGGTGCCGTGCCACCGGGTGGTCCGCTCCGATGGCAACTTGGGCGCGTATCTGGGCGGCGCCGGGGCCAAGGCGCTGCTGCTGGCATTGGAAGCCAAAGCCGCCTGACCCCCGCCCCACGGACCCTATCCCACCAATGGTTGCTTTTTCACGGACCCTATCCCGGCACTGGATGCTTTTTCACGGACCCTATCCCGGCATTGGCTGCTTTTTCACGGACCCTATCCCGGCAATGGCTGCGTTTTCACGGACCCTATCCCAAGAACGTTCCGGAGGTCAGCGACCAGTGCGACAGCGTCCCGAAATAACTGACCATTGCCGGGATAGGGTCGGAAAAAATCA
>JBBSQT010000037.1:0-11884 GCA_038243775.1 Actinomycetales bacterium
GCCGATCACGGTGGGGTTGATCTTGATTCTGCTGGGATCTGCGGCGTTGGCAAAACTTCAGCCCGGCCCGTATGCGCAATGGGCGCCCAACCTGGAAACTTTGCGGCAACCGGCCATTGTCCTTCTGCTGAGCGCTTTCGGTCTGCTCCTTCTCCTCTACCCTGTGCGGCGCGTCTGGCGATGGGCGTGGACGCGCTATTTTTTGACCAGTCAAAGATTGCTGGTGCGAAAGGGCCCCTTCCTGCGTTTCAAGGGCATCTACCCTCTAATCCAGATTCAGGAAGTGCGTCCGGTGCAGAAATGGCGGCAGAAAATGACGGGCTCGGGCGACCTGCAACTGCACATGCTGGGGGGACAGGTGCGCACCGTGTCAGAAGTCCCCGCACTAACGCGCTTTAATGGAGAGACACAACAAGCCTGGACCAGGGTATGGCGAACACCCGTCCCGCCTAGTCAGCAAACCCCTGCTTTGGGGCACTACGCTGGTGAAGTTGACACAAGAAAGAAGGAGCTGCGCAAGCTTGGAAGAGACCACTGATCCAACCGAGCCTCTGTTGCCGCCTGCCTCACGAAATCAAACCCGTGACTTGGAAACACAGCTTCTTGGCGGCGAGCGGACGCTCAAACGTCGCGAAGTTGCCGCCGGTGCCGGCGTTTCGTTGTTGTCGGCACGCAAAATTTGGCGCGCCATGGGCTTCCCCAATTTAGGGGACGACGACGTCGCGTTCACCGAGCGTGACAAGGACGCCTTGACCACCGTGGTCACCATGGTGCGGGAAGGATTGCTGACCGAGGAGACTGCCATCTCCGTCACCCGTTCCATAGGCCAAATGACGGACCGGATGTCTGTTTGGCAGATCGAGGCACTGGTTGAGGACCTGGTGGTGGAGCACGGTGTCAGTGACGCCGAAGCCCGCCGCGCCGTTGTTTCGGAGCTGCCGAACCTGATTGCCCCGTTGGAAAAACTTCTCGTGTACTCCTACCGCCGCCAGCTCAACGCGGGCATCCAGCGCCTGGCTGTTCGCGCCGAGGAGGGCCTGGCCTCCAGCGAGCTGGGACGTGACGGCGACGAGGACGATGCACCGTTGCCGTTGGCACGGGCCGTGGGCTTCGCCGACCTTGTCAGCTACACCTCGCTCTCGCGCCGCATGAATGAAAAGACCCTGGCCCGCCTGGTGCAGCGCTTTGAAAATGTCTGCGCTGAGATCATCAGCGTTGGCGGGGGCCGGCTGGTAAAGACCATCGGTGATGAAGTCCTGTTCAACTGTGAAACCCCGGTGGCCGGCGCACAGATTTCCTTGGCCTTGGCCGAGGCCATGGCCGCGGACGATTTCCTTCCGGAAGCCCGTGTGGCGATGGTCTGGGGCAGGGTGCTCTCCCGTTTGGGCGACATTTACGGTCCCACCGTGAACCTGGCGGCCCGGCTGACCTCATTGGCACAGCCCGGCACGGTCCTGGTTGACTCCGTCACTGCCTCAGCGCTGACCAATGACGACCGCTTCGTCCTGACCCAGCTGCCCGTGGAAAATGTTCGCGGCTTCGGTGAGATTGCGCCCGTGCTTCTGGAACGCGGCAAAGGCAAGGGACTGGTGGTGGACTAAGCCAGCTGCTTCCTGCAGGGGCGCATTGCCGCCGCATGAGGGTGGTTGTGCCCCGCCGCCGGTTACTATGGGTCAATGAGTTCGCATTTGTTTCGGGGCGGGATGCCGTGAACACCGGCATGCCGAAAATGGGCCCGCGAGTTGGATTTGGCACGGACCGCGGGCGCAAAAGGGAAATCAACGAGGACTCCTTGCTGGTTCGCGACCCGATCTTCGCTGTGGCCGACGGCATGGGCGGACATGAGGCGGGTGAGATTGCCAGCCAAGCCTGCCTGGAGAGCCTGAGCCGGAACCCCCTTTTTGCCACGGAAAGCCGCAACGCCACGGAAGCTGACCTCCGATCAGCACTGCGGAGGGCGGATACCGACGTGCTTGAGGTGACCCAGGCCCGGGGCGGCACAACGGTCGCTGGTGTTGTGCTCGTTGAGCACGACGGCGGGCCGCACCTGTTGGCCTTCAATGTCGGGGATTCGCGCGTCTACCAACTAATTGATGGTGTCCTGGCGCAAATTACGGTTGACCACTCCGAGGTCCAGGAACTGCTCACCGGCGGATATCTGAATGCCGAGGAGGCCAGAGTTTATCCCCGACGCCACGTGATCACCCGTGCGCTGGGTGCTGGTGTCCGCGCGAAGGCAGATGTCTGGTTGGTGCCCATTGCGCAGGAGCAAAGAATACTGATCTGTACGGACGGGCTCACCGGGGAGTTGTCCGACCAGCAGCTGCGCCAGACGCTCATCGCCTTGGCCGATCCCCAGGAAGCCGTTGATTCCCTGATAGCCCAAGCCAACAATTCCGGGGGGCGTGACAATATTACGGCGATCGTGGTTGACGTGGGCCCGGCTGCAGAAGCTGCAACAACACAAGTTCGCCCCTTTTAGATACGGCGGATGCGGTCTGTGAAAGCGCTGACGCACCCACGCACGAGGAGAATGATGGTTAGCACCGCCTACGGGACGGGTTCCTGGCTGGGAATTGTGAGATCGGGATCGGTCATTGTTCTCGAAGCCCAAACTGACCCCCGGATTGTGTCAGAACTATGGGAATTCCTGGGCCAGTCACCCACCATCCACGGAGTCCTGAACGAGATCACCGCCCAATTCGGCACCAGTGTGACGGATATGCCCGACTTTGCCATCATCCTTCAGCGGACACGCCTGCATGCCATCCTTCGTGGTGACCTGAACCTGGTTGTCCACAGCGGCAGCTATGCCGAGGAGATGACCGGCCTTGATGTGACCACCTGGAGTGAACGATCCCTGCCGCTGCCGGAATCCCTCCTGCTGACCATGACCCAGGGCGATGACGCGGCCGACGTCGGCCTCTTCCTGCCCATCGGTGAAGCCGTGGTGCTGCTGGGCAGCCTCTACATGGGGCCGATGGCGCAGGAAAACCAAGCCGATGATGCAAATTACGGCAACGGTGCCGGGGAGTACGACGGCGGAGCTGCCGCGGCACCGCTTGCCCCGCCGGAAGCGGCGGCTGTCCAGGGAACCGGAAACCGCGCTGGCCCACTGGGATGGGGCAGCGGATGCGCACCAGCCGGGGCAGTGGGATGAGGCTTTGGGGGACCCTGAGCACTTTGTCGAGATCGACACTGAATTCGCGCTGGCGGCAGATGCGGAATGGACCGCCCAGTTGGCGCCGGTGACCACGCCGGTGGAGTCGGTCGAGCACGAAGAGCCGGAGCCGGAGCCTGAGCCTGAACCGCTTCCGGAGCCGGAGCCTGAACTGCTTCCTGAGCCTGAGCCGGTGCAGCAACTCCTTCCGCCGCTGCCTTCCCAGGCCCCGTTGGTTGGCGCCCCCGTCCATGCGGTAGCAGTCGCGGCCGAGGAACCGGAAGTTGAAGGGCCCGGTGTTGAAGGGCCGGAGGGCTCTGTGCCCAAGGCGGGGATTCCAGAGCCAGAGCCAGAGCCAGAGCCAGAGCCAGAACCAGGGCACGAACCGGAGACAGCGCCAGTACCGGACTCGGATCCAGAAACAGAACCTGAACCGGAAACAGTTCTGGAACAGGAGTCGAACCTGGCAGGCTCAGACTCTCGCCCCAACACAGGCCCCATTGTTGAGGCGCGGTTGTGCCGCTACGGCCACCCCAATCCGCCGTACCGTTCCACCTGTTGTGATTGCGGTGCCACCGTGGATGGCGGCCCCTGCGAAGTGGCGCGTCCGCGCCTGGGCGCCATGCACATTTCCAACGGTGATGTTGTTGATCTGGACCAGTCGCTGATCATCGGCAGGGCCCCGTCGTTGAGTGGGAACCAGGGTGCCCCGGTGGCCCGGTTGGTGCAGGTGGTAAGCGAACATGGGGACATTTCACGTTCACATGTTGAGGTCAGGCTGGTGGGCTGGGACGTTCTCCTGGTTGACCTGCATGCGACGAATGGCACGGTTATGGTGCGTGAGGACCAGCTGCCGCGCCGCATTGGTGCTGGCGAGGAAGTCCTTGTCCTCAACGGCGACGTCGCCCAATTGGGCGATGGTGTTTCACTGTTCTTTGACGGGCTGCCGTAGACGGCCACCATGGGGCAAGATAGTAGCGTGAGCAGCGAGTTAGAACAGACCCAGCAGATATCCGAAACGTCAGGGCCGGGGGGCGCCGAGCGGGAACGCCACGACGTCCTGGTGGACCAGATCCAAAAGTACCGGGCAGCCTATTACAACGAGGACTCGCCGCTGGTCAGCGACGCCGAATTTGATGTGCTCTACAGCGAATTGGAGCAGCTCGAGGCGCTCCATCCGGAACTTGTCACCAACGATTCGCCAACCCAGCTGGTGGGCGGGGATGTCTCGATGGCGTTTGCCGCCGTCGAACATTTGGCCAGGATGTATTCGCTGGAAGACGTCTTCTCCCTCGAGGAGCTTCAGGCTTGGCTGCTGAAGGCGGCCGCCTCGGTGGAAAACCGGAAGGGCACGGCGCCGAAGTGGCTGACGGAGCTGAAGATCGACGGGCTGGCCGTGAACCTTTTGTACCGCGACGGCGTGCTGGTGCGGGCGGCGACGCGCGGCGACGGGACCACGGGCGAGGACGTCACGCACAACGTGGCCACCATCAAGGACATCCCGCAGCGGCTGCACGGCTCCGGGTTCCCCGCCGAGGTGGAGATCCGCGGCGAGGTGTTCATCGGCTCCAAGGATTTCTTGGCGTTGAATGAGGTGATGGCCGCGGCCGGGAAGGCGCCCTATGCGAACCCCCGGAACACGGCGGCCGGCTCGCTGCGGCAGAAGGACCCGGCGGAAACCGCCAAGCGGCCGCTGAGCATGTTCGTGCACGGCATCGGCGCGCGGGAAGGGCTGAACACGGCAACCCAGTCCGCAACATATGAGCAGCTGAAGTCGTGGGGCATGCCGATCAGCCCCTATTACAAGGTCGTGGACACGCTGGCCGAGGTCATGGACTTCATCGCCCACTACGGCGAACACCGCCATGATGTGATCCACGAAATTGACGGGATCGTGGTCAAGGTTGACGACCTCGCCACCCAGCGCGAACTCGGCCACACCTCCCGTGTGCCGCGCTGGTCCGTGGCGTACAAATACCCGCCGGAGGAGGTCCACACAAAGCTCCTGGACATTCGGGTGAACGTGGGGCGCACCGGCCGGGTGACACCGTATGGAATCATGGAACCGGTCAAGGTGGCCGGTTCCACCGTGGAAATGGCCACCTTGCACAACCAGGACGTGGTCAAGGCCAAGGGCGTCATGATCGGGGACATCGTGGTGCTGCGCAAGGCCGGGGACGTGATCCCGGAAATCGTGGGGCCCGTCATGGCGCTGCGCGAGGCACAGGACCCGCCCGTGCGCGAATTCGTCATGCCCACCCACTGCCCGTCCTGCGGCACGGAACTGGCGCCGTCGAAGGAGGGCGACATTGACATTCGCTGCCCCAACACCCGGTCGTGCCCCAGCCAGCTCACCGAACGCGTGGCACACCTGGCCGGCCGCGGCGGCTTTGACATCGAGGCGCTCGGCTACGAGGCGGCCCGGGCGCTGACCACCGGCCCCGGCCCGGACCCGGCGGAGAACGGCGGGCTCATTGCCCCGTCCGGCCCCGGCCCCCTGGTGAGCGAGGCGCAAGTCTTCGACATCGCCCAACTGGACCTGTCCGGCGTCGTGGTGTGGCGTGAAAAGCGCTCCAAGGGCGAAGGGACCGGCACGTTTGAGCTGAACCCGTATTTTTACACGAAGGCGGCGGCGAAGAAGCCGTCCGTGCCCAGCAAGACCACCGAGAAATTGTTTGAGGAGCTGGACAAGGCAAAGAAGGCGCCGCTGTGGCGGGTGCTCGTTGCGCTGTCGATCAGGCATGTGGGACCCACGGCGTCGCGCGCGCTGGCCACCCGGTACGGGTCCATGACGGCAATCCAGGAGGTGCTGCGCACGCCGGATGCGCGCGAACAGCTGGCCAATGTTGACGGGGTGGGGGCCATCATCGCCGAAGCGCTCATCGAGTGGTTCGGGGTGGACTGGCACCAGGAAATCATTGCCGCGTGGGCTGCCTCCGGGGTGCTCATGGCCGATGCCGTGGATGAATCCGTGCCGAAAACCCTGGAAGGCCTGACCATTGTGGTGACCGGGACGCTGCCAACGCTCAGCCGTGACGAGGCCAAGGAAGCCATCATCATCCGCGGCGGCAAGGCGGCCGGTTCGGTCTCCAAAAACACCTCCTACGTGGTGGCCGGCGAGGCCGCGGGCACCAAGCTGGACAAGGCCGAATCGCTGGGCATTCCGGTGCTGGACGAGGAAGCCTTCCTTGCCTTGCTGGCCACCGGTCCTGCCGGGTCCGCTGCGGAACCCACCGAGGATGTCGCTGCGGAACCCCTTGACGAAACCCCCGAGGAAACCATTGCAGAACCCTTTGACGAAACCACCGAGGAAACCATTGCGGAATCAACTAGTTAGAGGAGCGGCATGAATCCCGGCACTGTCCCTGTTGACGAACTGTTGGAGGTGGCCCTGCGCGCCGCTGCTGCGGGGGCGGCGGTGCTGGCGGCCCGCGACCCCGCAGGCTTTGGCGCCACGGAAAAGTCCTCCGACGCCGACTGGGTGACGGCCTTCGACGTCGCCGCCGAGAACGCCGTCCGGGCCATCATCCAAGGGTCCCGCCCACACGACGTCATCACGGGGGAGGAGCTGGCGCCGGCGCTTCCGGACTCGCCGTCCGGGTGCCGGTGGAGCATCGACCCGCTGGACGGGACCATGAACTTCATCCGGAACATCGCCTACTACGGCACCTCCGTGGCCGTGATGGGGCCCGACGGCGAATGGCTCGCCGGGGTGGTCAACGCCCCCGCCCTGCGCCGGGTGTACTTTGCCTCCCGCGGCGGCGGGGCGTGGCTGGATGAGATCCGGGCCGACGGCGCCCGGTCCGTCCGCCGGCTGCGCGGCCCGTTGGAGAAGCGTGGCGGAACCCTGCTGTCCACGTCGTTGACGTACGACGCAGACGTGCGCCGCCGCCTGGTCTCCGAACTCAATGGGCGCATGGACCACTTTGGCGACGTCCGCCGGCTGGGCTCTGCGGCGCTGGAACTGTGTGCCGTGGCCGAGGGCTCCGTGGACGCCTACCTGGAATACGGTCTGTTCGAGCACGACTTCGCGGCCGGCGGGCTCATTGCCGAAGAAGCCGGGGCGTGGGTTCACCTGCCCGAGCTGAGCCCGGCCGTCAACGGCCTGCCCGCGCGGGAGGAAGTTCTGTCCGTGTGGACCGGGGCCTGCGTGCCGGGGCTGGAAGGCGGCTTCGCCCCGAAGGGGTAGCTCCTGTTTCGCATGACTGGCGGTGCCTGAATCGCACTCATCCTGGCGGGGTCTGCCCTGTCTTCGAGCCGCCCTGTCTTCGAGCTGCCCTGTCTTCGAGCCGCCCGTGGACGTACGGTGGTGCCATGGATGAAAAGCAGTCCCCGGACGCGGTGGCCGTCACCGGAAGCGGCACCCTGCCCTCGGCCTTCGACGTGACCGGGCTGGCCGTGTCCAGCATGGGAGCTGCCGCTGCGGCGGTAGCCCGGCTGGCCGAACGCCACGGTGCCCCGGCCCCGGAGCTCACCATTGACCGGGACCTCGCGTCCCTCTCGTTCGGCGCGTCGTTCCAGCCCGTGGGGTGGGAGCTGCCGCCGGTGTGGGACAGCGTTGCCGGCGACTACCGGTGTGCCGACGGCTGGATCCGGCTGCACACCAACGCTCCCCACCACCGGGCCGCGGCGCTCTCGGTGCTTGGGCTGGGAGCCGGCGCCGACCACGCAACTGTTGCCTCCGCCGTCGCACCTTGGACAGGGGAGGACCTCGAGTCTGCGGTGGTTGCGGCCAACGGATGTGCCGCAGCGATGCGCACGCGGGAGCAGTGGCTGGCGCATCCGCAGGGCCGTGCCGTGGCCGCCGAACCCCTGGTGGACCGGGGTGCCCCGCGGCTGGTGGACGACGGCGGCGCGCGCCACCACGCCCGGCCCGCCAGTGCGCGGCGTCCGCTGGCCGGTGTTCGGGTGCTGGATTTGACCCGGGTGATTGCCGGTCCCGTGGCCACCCGGTTCCTGGCGATGTACGGCGCTGACGTGCTGCGAATCGACCCGCCGGGGTGGGAGGAGCCCGGACTGGAAGCGGAAATGACTGTGGGCAAGCGCTGCGCCAGGTTGAATTTAAAGACCCCGGATGGCGTGGCCGTGCTGCACGGGCTGCTGGCCGGGGCCGACGTCTTCATGCACGGCTACCGCCCGGATGCCCTAAACCGGCTGGGGCTGTCGGAGGAGTGGCTGGCGCAGCACCATCCGCAGCTGGTGAATGTGGCACTCGATGCCTACGGGTGGAGCGGGCCGTGGGCGAACCGGCGCGGCTTCGATTCACTCGTGCAGATGAGTTCCGGAATAGCGCACGCGGGCATGGCACGCTTCGGTTCGGACAGGTTTGGCTCGAAAAGTCCCCGTCCGCTGCCCGTGCAGGCGTTGGACCACGCCACCGGATACTTCTGCGCAGCGGCTGCCATCGACGCGTGGCGCGACCGGTTGGACGGGGTTATCCGCAGCGCCAGGCTGTCTTTGGCACGCACAGCCGTGGAGCTGATGCGCACCGGACCTTCGGACCCGCAGGCCCCGGAGCCGTTCGTTGATCCTGGTGCGCTGCTGCCCGAGGACACTGTGTGGGGTCCGGGCCTGCGGCTGCCGCCGGCCGTCCACGTTTCCGGGGTGCCGTCATTCACCGGGGTGCCGGCCAGGGGTTTCGGTTCGGCGCCGCCGCGGTGGGACACCGGCGACAGGGGCTGATTGTTGAGAAACCGCAGCTGATGCGGCGTCGGCCCGGGCGGGTGCGCCGGAACTGCAGCTGATGCGGCATCGGCGCGGGCGGGTACGCCGGAACCGCAGCTGATGCGATAAATCCGCGGGCAGGTTCAACTGGCAGGACGCCTCTTGCGCCGGGTTGCCCCGGAAATTTCCCCGGTTGTGCCCGGGTGCGGAAGAATGGGGAGGAAAGGGCCGCCGTCGGACTTTGCAAATAAACACAGCACCCAGCACCGAGCACCGCAGATTTTAAGCAGAAAGCCGCCACAGCATGAGCAACGCCGTCCGTTCTTCCACCGTCGACCAGCCAACCACCGTAGAGCAGCCAACCACTGTCATCCGCCCGATTGCCGCAGCAGATTACGACGCCGTATCCCGGATCACCGCCGATGCCTATCTGGGTGCGGGCTACTTCGACAGCCCCGACTACCCCTATATGCAAAAGATCCTGCAGGTGGCCGAACGCGCCGCAGTGGCCCCGATGATCGTTGCCGAACGTGACGGTGCGGTGGTGGGATCGGCAACCTTGGCAGTTTACGGTGACGAGTGGGCGGATGTGGCCCAAGCCGACGAACTCGAGTTCAGGCTGCTCGTGGTGGACCCGGCGGTGCAGCGCAGCGGTGCCGGGCGCGCGCTGGTGGAGTGGATCATCGAGCACGCCAAGGTCTTGGAAGGCATCCACGCTGTCAGCCTCACCACCGGCGATGACTGGCACAGCGCCCACGCCCTCTACCAGCGGCTGGGATTTGTGCGCGCAGCCGAACGTGACTGGCGCATTCCCGAAAACGGCAAGATGCTGCGCGTATACAGGATGGAGCTCCAGCCAGCCCAAAATGCCCGGTAAAACGCCCCTATAGGATGGGCACATGAAACGTGAGGCGAGCGCGGAGCCGGGCGTGGGAACAACAACCACCCGCCACCGCCGACTTGTGCAGCCGCCCTCGCTGAATTCGCTCGTGGACAACTTGGTCTTCGCCCTCAGCGGGGTTGCAGCACTGTGGCTGGCTTGGCTGGTGCTGTCCGAATCGTTGCATGTTGGCTGGTATCTGCTCCCATTCTTCATCTTGTTTTGGCTTCTTCTGGCCTACTTGGTGTTGCCGCGGGTCCATAAAATCCTGACCTCCATCTACGTCCCGGACTATTTCATGGGCCGGGCCCGCACCAGCGACGGGCTGCTCGGGGACCCCATCAACCTCGCTGCTGAGGGCAGCGAGGCCCAACTAAACGCCGCCATGATTGGGGCCGGTTGGATCCGGGCCGACGACGTCACCTGGCGTTCCAGCCGGCGCATCATCACCTCCACAGTGTTCCGACGCAGCTATGACGAGGCGCCCGTGAGCCCTTTGTTGCTCTTTGGCCGGCAACAGGACCTTGCCTATCAGCAGGAAGTGGCAGGCAACCCCGCCAAGCGCCACCATGTGCGCTTCTGGAAATGCCCCGAGGACTGGCTGCTGCCCGGCGGATACAAGGCTGACTGGCTTGCGGCCGGCACCTTTGATCGGGCAGTCGGCTTCTCACTCTTCACCCTGCAGATCACCCACAAGATCGACGCCGACACCGACGTCGAGCGCGACCACATCGTGACAACACTTCTTGCGAGCCACCCCGAGGTCTCTGTACGCACCATAGAGGACTTCTCCACCGGCTACCACTCGCGCAACGGCGGTGGGGACTCCATCGAAACGGACGGGAACCTTCCAGTTCTCGACGTCCGGCGGGTCACCGCCCCAGCCCTGCCGGCGAACCACGGGTCCGAGGATCGGGTGGCCGCCCGTGAACGTCGCCGGCCGGTGTCAACGACCCTGGGTGTGCTGCTCATGGGCGTGCGCATCGTGGTGGGGATCGTGAGCCTGAGCCTGAGCTTGGGGGACAGGGCGAGCCTCCTGCTCGAGGCCACGGCGGGACTGCCCGCCGACGAAGCCACCGTCGCCGGACTGATCGTGAACCTCGTCGTGGTCTTCACCGCCATTTCCGTGCTCGTGTACGTGGGGCTTGCCGTCCTGGTCTTCCGCGGCAGCAACTGGGCGCGGGTCACAGTCATGGGCTTCAGCGTGGTACTGATCGCGGTGGCGGCCATTGGCTTCTTCAACGGCACGTCCGTCTCCTTGCGCGGAGACCTCTTCGGGCTGCCGGTGGACATCCTGCTCCTGCTGGCCCTGTCGGCGCAAAACTCAAGCCTGTGGTCGCGCACGGACGCCCGCTCCAGGCCCCGGGCACAGGTGAGGCCCGCCCGTCGGGGGAGGTGAGGCCGCCGTCGGGAGGTGAGGCCCGCCCGTCGGGGGAGGTGAGGTCCGCCGTCGGACATGCTGGTCCGGATTTCATCGCCTGCCGCGGGAGATAAGCTGGGGGCACACACTTTAGTTCTTTTTTGTAGGGGAGATCCATGGCTGCGATCAACCGTGACGATGTGGCGCATCTGGCGCAACTGGCTCACATTGAGATGAATGACGACGAACTGGACCGCATGGCCAAGGAATTGGCAGTGATTGTGGATTCGGTGAAGAGCGTCAGCGAGGCTGCAGGGGCGGATGTTCCGGCCACCTCGCACCCGATCCCGCTGACCAACGTCATGCGCGAGGACGTTGTGGGCCATGTGCTCAGCGTCGAGGAAGCGCTCTCAGGTGCCCCGGATGCCGCCGACGGCCGTTTCAAGGTTCCCGCGATTCTGGAGGAAAGCTAATCCATGAGTGCATCTGAATTGATCCGTTCCAGCGCCGCCGCCATGGCCGCCAAGCTCGCCGCCGGCGAGATCACCTCCGTTGAACTGGTCCAGGCCCACCTTGACCGCATTGCCGAGGTCGACGGCGGAGAGCGCGGCATCCACGCGTTCCTGCACGTCAACGCCGAGGAAGCGCTCGCCGTAGCCGCGGACGTCGATGCCCGCCGCGCCGCCGGTGAGGAGCTCCACGAGCTCGCCGGTGTGCCAATCGCCGTCAAGGACCTGATCGTCACGAAGGGCCAGCCCACCACGGCTGCCTCCAAAATCCTTGAGGGCTGGATGAGCCCCTACGACGCCACGGTCATCGA
>JBBSQT010000038.1:0-11839 GCA_038243775.1 Actinomycetales bacterium
AACCACATGGTAGTCCTGGCGTCCAAAGTGGGCCAGAGCCGGATACGCTGATGGGATGAGCCTCGCAGGCACGACGGCGGCATTGAACACGGCGTTTCTGGATGCTCTCGGCCCGGCGCTGACCGACCTTGCCATGCCGGAAAAAGCCCCGGAAATGGCTGCCTACATGAAGTCGGCAATGCCTTTCCTTGGTGTCCCTTCCCCTACGGTGCGCAAGACTGTCCGGATGCTGGCCAAGGCCCATCCTTTTGCCGGTGCAGATCAACTGAGGGACACCGTCATGGAACTGTGGCACGGCGCAACGCGCCGGGAGGAGCGCCATGCCGCGATCATGCTCACCGACTCGGGCCTGGGCAGGGGTGAGATGCGGCTACTGCCGTTTTACGTCGTCGTCATTGAGGAAGGGCAATGGTGGGATTACGTTGACGCGGTGGCGCCGCGGCTGTGCGAACTGCTCCAATTTGACCCGGCGCTGATGGATCCGCTGCTG
The DNA here is from genome assembly GCA_038243775.1 of Actinomycetales bacterium. GTDB lineage: Bacteria > Actinomycetota > Actinomycetes > Actinomycetales > Micrococcaceae > Specibacter. The sequence continues at coordinate 491 of JBBSQT010000038.1, forward strand.
CGCGCATGGAGTGTGCACCCGAATTTGTGGTTCCGCAGGGCCTCGATCACTGCCCAGCTGGCGGCAAAATCCGGCACCGACTCGAGGCTGCTCGGGGATGTCATCCGGGTCAATCTAGGCGATCGGGAGTCCTTTATCCGCAAGGCGATAGGTTGGGCGCTGCGCCACTATGCCAGGACCAACCCAGCCTGGGTACTGCAGTTTGTGGCCGAGAACGAGCCGCAACTGAGCCCGCTGTCACGTCGGGAAGCACTCAAACACCTTTAGCGGTGCAGCCAACGTGGTGCAGGGCGCCTGCTAGTGGACGGCCGGGATCTGACACTGGGGCACGAACAACCCGCGCGTCTTCTTGTCCACAAACAACACATAGAGCACGCTGACCAGGCCCACGGCAATCGCCACGGCACGGACCAGGGCCACGGGAATCCACGGGAATATGCTTAGCTGATCGGTCAGCGCAATCAGGATGAAGAACGCGCTCAGGTACATCACCACGCGCAGCTGCCACCCATCCGGGATGCCCGTGATGGCGAAGAACGCCAGCAACCACACCATGTACCAGGGCTGGATCATGGGGGCCAAAAGCACGACGGCGGCGAACGCCCACGCCATGCGGCGCAGGACCAGCAGGCTGTAGCGGCGGTCGTCGTCGAAGTTGCCCAAACCGGCGGGGTTGCCGGAACCGGCGGCGCCCCGCGGCGGCAGGGATATCTTGATGAAGGCCAGGGCCATGACGACCAGGATGGACGCCCCCGTGCCCACGGACTGAACGACGTCCGTGGCGGCCGCCCCGGCCCCGCCCAACAACGTCACCAGGAAGCCGAGGATGTTCGAGAGCAGACCAACGGGCGCGTACCAGATCCAGACAATGCCGGAGGTCTGCAAGGCGCCCAGCCAGCCGAAACCGAGCCCGTTGATGGCACCCATGACGCCCAGGACGGCGGTGGATATGCCCAGGGTCGCGGCCCAGATGCCGAACTTCCGCACCCACCCGGCGTGCGCACCAGCCCATATAAGCCCCACGAAGGGCAGTGCGATCAGGGTGATCGGCTTGATGGCGATGGACGCCGTCACCAACAGGATGGCGATCACGGGGCGTTTCGCCGAGGCGTAGTAAATGCCGGCAACGACCAGGCCCAGCATGAGTGAGTCGTTGTGCACGCTGGCGATGAAGTTGATCAGCACCACCGGGTTCAGCACGACCAGCCAGGTTGTGCGGTGCGGGTTGAACCCGAACTGCCGTGCGAGCTTGGGCATGAAGACCGCCAGCAGGACGACGCCGGCCAGGCTGGCCAACCTGAACGGGATCAACGCAATTTCCGGGCTGCCGGCCGGCAGCATGACCGCCAGGTGCTCAAGCCACAACCACAGCGGTCCGTAGGGTGTGGGCGCTTCGGTCCACAGGGTGTCCGGACCCAGCACATAGTAATTGTTGAGCGCGGAAATGCCGTTGGTGTAAGGGTCCAGGCCCTGCTGCATGAGCCGGCCCTGCCCAATATAGGCGTAGGAGTCGCGGCTGAACAAAGGCAGCGCAAACATCATGGGCGCAACCCAGAGGCTCAAGGCCTTCTTCAGCACGGGCACCGTGTCGTCGTCCCACGCAGCAAGGTGCTGGCCCAGCCGCAACCAGCCCCGCAGCATCAGAGCCCCTCCGATGCACAACAACATCGTGGTGACAACCACGGCAAGAGGGGTGGTGCGGGCCAAGATGATCAGCGGGTTCCTGATCAGCACGGAGCTGCCGGCCAGCCAACCAACGCCCAGGGAGCCAACAAGCAACAACAGGGATCCGGCAAAACCCTGCCAGATCGCAGAGGCGGCGGTGCCGGAGCCCAACGGCAGCTTGGCTAACACCTTCGATTCCACCTCCGGCCGGGCAACACGTGTGCTGGACAAAAACTAACTCCTGTTTTCCGTCACCCCGCAGTGCGGCACCGGATGGTGTGCATTGTGGCGGGATGGCCTGAGGAGGTCCCACTGTGCTGCGCTAATATGAAGGACAGCCGAGTACTCCGTTCTTGGCATTGTACCCACTCCTGCCGGGCAGCCACGGTAAACGCACTGCCGCTGCCCCAGGTTCTCGGCAGCTGTGTCCGCCCCGGGCAGCAGCACACACCAGTAAAAGGACCGGACCATTTCCACGGAATCATTTTTCTCCGCGCTCACCAGATCCAGGGACAGGCTGCTGCCGGCAAAGACCCAAAACTGGTTGAAAACACGCACCGGGTTCTGGAGCATCTTTGCCGCCGTTCACGTTTTGTTCCTTGGTGTTGCCGCCGTTCTCTCCCTGAAGGGGCTTGCGTTCAGCGACACCGAAATTTACCGTATTTGGGCCGAGGTTGGTTTTGACGGGGACCTGGTGGACGGCCCCAGCCCGTGGGTTTATCCCATCCTTGCGCTGATCCCCATGGCTGTCTCCTACATGTTTGGACCGGCGCCGTTCCTGTTCATCTGGGTGCTGATGATTGGCGCCCTGAACACTCTTGCGGTGGGCAAACTCACCAACTGGGGCAAGAAAACCAGCGCCATCCCGGCCGCCCTCTGGTGGCTGGGATTCACCACACTGCTGGCCTGGCTGGGCTTCGCCCGGGTCGACGGGTTGACGGCCCCGGTGGTGCTGATTGCCCTGGTCATCGGGGTGTCAAACCCCTTCGTGACTTCTGTCATCCTCAGCATCGCGACCTGGACGAAAGTCTGGCCGGCCGCCGTCGTGCTGGCACTATTGACCGTGGTGAAGGAACGGGTGCGGGTGGTGGTGGCTGGAATGCTCGTGACGGCGCTTGTGGTGGCCCTGGCCCTGGGCGTGGGCTCCCTGCCGAAGCTGCTGCATTTTCTGCTCGAGCAGGGCGACCGCGGCATGCAGCTCGAAGCCACATTTACCACTCCGTGGCTGTGGATGGGTGTGCTGGGGCTGGACGGGGCCCAAATTTACATGAACCGGGAAATCAACTCGATGCAGGTCGACGGCCCCGGAGCCGCGGTCATGAGCGTCCTCATGCAACCGTTGCTGGTGGTTGCCGCGCTGCTCGTGGCGGCGCTGATCTTCTGGGCGCTGCACACCGGCAAGGCCAATGGCGGAGCGGACCGCACGGGCCTGCTGCTGTTCGGCACGCTGGCCCTGTCCACCGCCTTTGTGGTGTTCAACAAGGTCGGCTCGCCGCAGTTCATGGTGTGGCTGGCGCCGGCAGTGGCCGTCGGCCTGACATACCAGTGGAAGGCCTGGCGGGTTCCGGCCACCATGCTGATCGGAGTCGGCATCCTGACCTACCTCATCTACCCGCTTTACTACGGTCAGCTCTCCGACGGCAACCCGATCATGGCCTGTGTGTTGACGGCACGCAACCTGCTCCTGGTGGTGCTGTTCATTTGGAGTGTGCGGCAGTTGTTCCTCATGGGCCGGAACCCTGACGCCATCCCGCACCATGAGGTTTCCAGGAACGACGACGAGGAGTCCTCCACGGTTGCCTGACCGCAGGCGCGGCTGCGGTATTGGCCTCGGCGCAACGGCCCGGCACACCCCGGCTAACGGCACGGCCAACGCTCGCGGTACATTTGAGCGGTGGCTATTACAAATGAACGCATTGTGTGGATTGACTGTGAAATGACCGGCTTGGATGCCGTCAACGACGCTCTCATCGAAGTTGCGGCACTCGTCACAGACTCCGAATTGAACATCCTGGGCGACGGCGTTGACGTTGTCATCAAGCCCAGCGACGACGACCTGGCACAGATGGGCGACTTTGTTCGCAACATGCACACCACCTCGGGACTGCTTGAGGAATTGGCCGGCGGAACCACCCTGGAGGACGCCCAGGCGCAGGTCTTGGCGTACATCAAAAAATACGTGCCCGTGGCCAACAAGGCTCCCCTGGCTGGGAACTCCATCGGCACGGACAAGGTTTTCCTGAGCCGTGACATGCCCGAACTAATCGAGCACCTGCACTACCGTGTCATTGACGTCTCCACCATCAAGGAACTCTCACGGCGCTGGTACGCACGCGCTTATTTCCATTCCCCGGCCAAGACCGGAAACCACCGCGCCCTGGGCGACATCAAGGACAGCATCAACGAAATGAAGTACTACCGGGAAGCCGTTTTTGTTCCGGCACCGGGCCCCGACACCCCCACTGCGAAGATGATCTCGGCAAAGTACAACGGCTAAGAGCCCGACACTGCGCCAACTATCCGCCGCCACAATGCGATTTGGCTCACAAAGCCGGCAAAAGATCGGCAAGTGGTCAGCCCCTGGTTTTATTTCAGGTAGAGTATAGGACGTTGCCACAAGCACGGAGAGGATCGCAAGAGACTCTCCAGCGCGGCGGACATGGTGGGATTAGCTCAGTTGGCAGAGCGCCTGGTTGTGGTCCAGGAGGTCGCGGGTTCAACCCCCGTATCTCACCCCAAGTGATTCCCGTGGAATCATGAACACCCCGGTCAATCGATCGGGGTGTTTTTCGTTGCCCCCATGCACCACTGTCGCCCCCCATGCAAAGGAAGCCGTCATGACAATCCAACCCGTGACCATCTTGGGTGAGCCCGTGCTTCACCGCCGAGCTGACGAGGTAAAGGCTTTCGACGAGGGCCTCAAGTCCCTTGTCAACGACATGTTCGAGACCATGGATGCCGCCAATGGCGTTGGCCTGGCCGCCCCCCAGGTGGGTGTGGGCCTGCGCATCTTCACCTACCAGATGGAGAACGACGACGACGTCCCCGCCCGGGGCGTGCTGGTGAACCCGTCGCTGACCGTGGGAAAGATTTCCGGCAATCCGCCCAGCGTGGATGACGAAGTGGAAGGCTGCCTGTCCGTTCCGGGCATCGACTACCCGCTCAAGCGCGCCGAATGGGTGCGGGTGCGCGGTTTCGACGTCGACGGCAATGCCCTGGACTTCGAGGCGACCGGCTGGTTTGCGCGCTGCATGCAACACGAATACGACCACCTCGACGGCAAGCTCTACGTGGACCGGCTCAACGCCCGCTACTCCAAAAAAGCCCAGCGTGCCGCCAAGAGCAACGGCTGGGGCGTGCCCGGATTGACGTGGATGCCCGGCGTGGACCCCGACCCCTTCGGTCACTAAAGAGTCAGTTGCCAAGTCCCCTGATTGGCGCATGGTGGACATAAACGGGTTCACAGCCATCGTGGCCCCACGCTAAATCCAGCACTTTCTTGATTGGCCCTGACCTCGAGCATGGAGTAACTTTGCGGTAGCGAACTACTTTACGTTTTTACACAAGGGCCGGCCCACCTCGCCGTGACGGCCGCAAGGGGGAACCATGTCCGGAACAGAGACGCCCAACGCACCAACGGGAATTCCCCGGAAAGTCGTCGGCCTTGCGGTCGCGGGAGCCGTAGGCGGCTTCCTGTTCGGCTTCGATTCTTCCGTCGTCAACGGCGCCGTCGACGCCATTCAGGGCCAATTTGCCCTCGGCGACGCCCTCACGGGGTTCGCCGTCGCCGTCGCACTTTTGGGTTGTGCGGTGGGCGCCTACATGGCCGGGAGGATAGCCGATGCCAAGGGCCGCATTCCGGCCATGAAGCTGGGCGGCATCCTGTTCCTTGTCAGCGCCATCGGCACCGGCTTCGCGTTCAGCGTGTACGACCTGATCTTCTGGCGCCTGGTGGGCGGCCTCGGCATAGGCCTCGCCTCCGTCATCGCGCCGGCATACATTTCCGAAATTTCCCCGCGAAAGCACCGCGGCCGGCTGGCCTCGCTGCAGCAGCTGGCCATCACCGTCGGAATTTTTGCCGCACTCCTCTCCGACGCCCTGTTCGCCAACGCGGCAGGCAGCGCCACCCGTGAGTTGTGGTTCGGGCTCCCCGCCTGGCGTTGGATGTTCCTTGCCGGCGCCGTGCCCGCCCTCGTCTATTTCGGCATTGCCCTGGTGCTGCCGGAGTCGCCACGCTTCCTTGTTCTCAAGGGCAGGGAAGCCGAAGCCGCTAAGGTGTTTGACACCATTGCCCCCGGCGGGGACACCGAACGCAGCATCCGGGACATCAAGGACGCCGTCAAGGAAGACGCCCTCTCGGCACGCAAGGGTTCGCTGCGGGGCAATCGTTTTGGCCTGTTGCCCGTGGTCTGGATCGGCATCATCCTGTCCATGCTGCAGCAGTTCGTGGGCATCAACGTCATTTTCTACTACTCCACCACCCTGTGGCAGGCCGTGGGCTTCCAGGAGAAGGACTCGCTGACCATTTCGGTGGTCACGGCCGTGGTGAACATCCTTGTGACGCTCGTGGCCATTGCCCTGGTTGACAGAATCGGCCGCCGCCCCATCCTGTTGACAGGGTCCATCGGCATGGCGGTGTCGCTGGGCACCATGGCCCTCGCCTTCGCCTCGGCCACGGGTTCCGGCTCCGACATCAGCCTCCCCGGCGCATGGGGGCCCGTTGCCCTGGTTGCCGCGAACGTGTTCGTGGTCAGCTTCGGCGCCTCGTGGGGCCCGCTGGTCTGGGTGCTGCTGGGTGAAATCTTCCCCTCCCGCATCCGCGCCCGGGCACTTGGGCTGGCAGCCGCGGCCCAGTGGATCGCGAACTTCATCATCACCTTGACCTTCCCGGCCATGGCCTCCGCCTCCCTGCCGCTGACCTACGGCATGTACGCGGTGTTCGCCGCTGCCTCCTTCTTCTTCGTCATGTTCAAGATCCCGGAAACCAACGGAATGTCACTTGAGCAGGCAGAGACGTTGTTCGTGAAGAAACCCAAGGCAGCTAAGTCGTCCTGACGCCGGGCGGCACTGTACCCGCGTTCGGTTATGGCCCAATGGTGCGCAGGAACAGCGGCGCAGCTCAGGACATCGAGCGTCTCAGCAGGCTGCGAGGTTCGGTCACAGGGCGGAGCGGCGCTGGACCGGCGCACGGCTAAAACACAATGGTGCGCAGGAACAGTTCCTGCGCACCATTGCGCTTTAACGGTCCGCAGGAGCAGCGGCGCGGGTTCGCTAAACTGGCCACATGACCGCGCGCACCGCCTTGAGCCCCGAAATGACCCTTGACCTGCTGGGCATCGCCCCCGAAGACCGTCCGGGCTCGCTTGCGCTGCTGGAAGGCCCGGCAACTCCGGCAGTCGAGGAGGTGCTGGCCCATCTGGCGTCCCGCCTAGGCAGTGCCGACGACTCCGTGCCGGAGCTGGGCACACCCGAAACCCCCGCCACGGAGCTTGATTGGCTCGGCGCCATGCTGCGCTTTGCCCCGGAGCTCGTCCGGTGGCACGAAGAACGGGCAATTCCCGCGGCCACGACCCACGCCACCTTGGCCGACGTTGGCCGCAACATGGCCATCAACCGCCGCGTCCACACACGCTTCGGCATGGACACCTACAAGTGGCTCAACCATGTTTTCTCCGGCCGCCTCTACCAGCTGGGCCGGTTGCAGTACCTGATCCACCAGCCCAAGGCCGCCATCCCCGGGGTCGAAGCCGACGAGTGGATTCTGGGCATCCACATACCCGAGGGCGGCGGGCTCGGCACCAGTGCCGTCCAGGAGAGCCTGGCCCTGGCCACGGAATTTTTCGCCGCACACTTCCCCGAAAAGCCGGTCCGCACAGCCAACTGTGAGTCCTGGCTCCTGGACCCGTACTTGGGCGCACACCTGGACCGCGCCACCAACATCGCCAAGTTCGCAGCACTTTTCACCCCCTACTGCGAACCCCGCAACGAACCCACGGACGCGGTCTATTTCACCTTCCGCACGCGCAGCATGGAAAACCTCTCTGCCCTCCCCCGTACGACGGCGTTGCAACAGATTGTGCTGAACCGCATCGATGCCGGAGGTGCTTGGCAGCTGGGCTTCGGCCATCTCCGCCTTCCGGCTGGCAAATGAGCAGAAGGCAAGTGGGCAACCACACGGAAGCCGCCGCCAAGTCCCTGCGCTAAACTTGATAGTTGCGCCTCACCAACGTTGGAGAAGTTCTCCAGCTGCACAATTTCTTCACCGCCAGAAAGTAGTCACGTGTCCTTACCGGCCCAGTCCCCTGCCCGCGCCACCGAAATTTCCGGCCAGGCAGAGCGTCGGCGAACCTTCGCCGTGATCTCACACCCCGATGCTGGCAAATCCACGCTGACGGAGGCCTTGGCGCTGCATGCGAAGGTGATCGGCACGGCCGGTGCCACGAACGGCAAGTCCAACCGCAAGGACACGGTCTCCGACTGGCAGCAGATGGAAAAGGACCGCGGCATTTCCATCAGCTCCGCGGCGCTGCAGTTCTCCTACCGCGACACAGTCATCAACCTGCTCGACACCCCGGGCCACGCCGACTTCTCGGAAGACACCTACCGCGTGCTGGCCGCCGTCGACTGCGCCGTCATGCTGGTCGATGCCGGCAAGGGCCTGGAAACCCAGACCATGAAGCTCTTCGAAGTCTGCCGCCAGCGCAACCTGCCCATCATCACGGTCATCAACAAGTGGGACCGCCCGGGCCTGGACCCGCTGGAACTCATGGACGAGATCGCCGAGCGCACCGGTCTGACTCCAATGCCGTTGACCTGGGCCATCGGGATTGCCGGGGATTTCCGCGGGGTGTGGGACATCCGCCGCAATGAGTTCGCCAAGTTCGCCCGCAACAGCTCCGGCGCCCAGATCGCGCTGACCGAGTACATGACGCCCGAAGAAGCCGCCGAATCAGAAGGCGAGGCCTGGGCGGAGTCCACAGATGAGGCAAGCCTGGTCGTGGACGACGCCAATCCCCTGGACTTGGACGCCTTCTACTCCGGCAAGGCGACCCCCCTGCTGTTCTCCTCCGCCGCCCTGAACTTCGGCGTCAAGCAGATTTTGGACACCCTGGTTGACTTCGCCCCGCCGGCTGCGCCCCGCGCCGACATTGCCGGCGTTGACCGCGCCGTCGATGCCCCGTTCTCCGGGTTCGTGTTCAAGGTCCAGGCCGGCATGAACCAGGCACACCGCGACCACGTCGCCTTCGTCCGCGTCTGCTCCGGCATGTTCGAGCGCGGCATGGTGGTCACCCAGTCCCGGACCGGCAAGTCCTTCGCCACCAAGTACGCCCAGCAGGTGTTCGGCCGCGACCGCGAAGTCATCGACACAGCGTTCCCGGGCGACGTCGTCGGACTCGTCAACGCCTCCTCACTGCGCGTGGGCGATTCCCTCTTCGTCGAGGAGCCGGTGGAATACCCGGCCATCCCGCTGTTCGCCCCCGAACACTTCCAGGTGGCCCGTTCCAAAGACCCGAGCAAGTACAAGCAGTTCCGCCGCGGCATCGAGCAGCTTGAGCACGAGGGCGTCATCCAGGTTCTCCGCTCCGACCTGCGCGGAGACCAGGCACCCGTACTCGCCGCCGTCGGGCCCATGCAGTTCGAGGTGGTCGAGGACCGCATGCACCACGATTTCAACGCCCCCATGCGCCTGGAACGCCTCCCCTACTCCCTCGCCAGATTGACGACGGCGGAGGCAACTGCCGTGCTGGCCAACGTCCATGGCGCTGAGGTGCTTGAGCGCAGTGACGGGGAGTTCCTGGCCCTGTTCAACGACATTTGGGCCATGCGCCGCGTGGAAAAAAACCACCCGGACCTGCCACTGACGGAAATCGGCACCTCAATGCAGAAGTAGGCTCCGACCGACGTCAGCGATAGCCGGACGGCAGGCCGGCCTGCTTGGGGCATTTTCCCAAAATTCTTTGCATGGCCGATTTCTCGGCCGGGGTGACCCACAGTCTGTAAGCCGCCTTGACCGATATTTGGCGTGCCGCATAGTGACAGCGGAAGCCCTTGTTGGGAGGCAGCCAGGTGGCCGCGTCGCCGTCGGACTTTTTCTGGTTGGCGGGGCCGTCCACGGCCAACAGGTTCAAGGGATCGTTGGCCAGGCTTTGCCGCTGCACGGGTGAGAGGGCCTGTGCCCCCGCCTGCCAAGCGTTTCCGAGCGCCACGACATGGTCGATCTGGACCGCCGCGCTCGTGTCCTTGCCTCGTTTGAAAGCTACGTCTTGACCTGTGTAGGGCTCGGCCAGGGTTCCCGCGGCGACCAGGCATTGGGAGCCCGGCGCGAATGCCAGGTCTTTCAAATCCCTTCGCAGGATGTCATTTCGGGTGTCGCAACCGTTGGTGTCCGCGTCCAGCCACGCCTCACCAAAGGCGCTGCGCTGATAGTCGTTGCGTGGCGCCCTGCCCTTGACCGCCAACGTTTCCAGTATCGCCAGGGCGGAGGCCGGGCCCACAACGAGCACGGGCCGTCCCAAGGCAGCAGCCGGGGTGTCCACGGACGGCGGCGGGCCGGCCCCCGGTTCAAAGGGCCAGCGACCGGAACTGTGCAGCCACCCGGCCAGGACAATGAACAGGACCAGCAATAGAACCCCAACGGCAGCCGGCAGCCGCTCTCCGGGCGCCCTGGCCACCGGCCGCAGACGGCCGCGGTTCGCACGCCCGCGGCTCCCGCGGCCGGGGGCGGCAGCGGAGCGCTGCACTTCGTGGCGGCCCACAGCTCCGCTCAGCCCGGCCCGGAGGGGATCACTGTGCGCTCCCCGACGGTGTTCTGCCTGACTGTGGTCTGCCCGACTGTGCGCTCCCTGACGGTGTTCTGCCTGACGGTGTTCTGCCTGACTGTGGTCTGCTTATTCGTGCTCCCATGGTTCCAGTCTAGGATCCCCTGACGGGGACTGCCCAAAGTTTTCCACACCCCGGCTGGCAGCCGTCCACGCGCGCCGGGTGCGCGCCGGGTGCGCGCCGGGTCGTTGAAAATTGGGGCCACGCCTTCTGGCTCGGATCTGCAAACCTTGGCGGGCGCTAAAGAATATTCGATGACCACAATCGGTTTGCCGGCCTCCAGCGGCGCGGCGTGGGCGGCACACTGCCCGTACTCGGGGCACTGCTCATTGCTGGCACAGTCGACCTCATGGACCGGCCCGGCCGCCAGGTCCATCGGATTCTTCAGCCCAACCCGCATGCCCCGCTCGTGGGCCATGCCAGCCAAGGAGCGGACGGTGGCCGGGTGGTCCGGTCGGGTCAGCGGGAAGCCCGTGGCGTGGGGTGAGAAGCGGTGGCTGTCCTGGCCGGTGACCCTGCGGGGAAGGCCCTGACCGCACGGGTGAACCAGCACCCCGGTGCCGCCAACATTGGCAAGCTCCCCCAAGTGATATCCGATCGGCCCACGGCCGTGCCCAGGCGGGATGGCCCAACAAGCCAGGGAGTTTCTAAGGAGTTCAAAGACCAACCCAACAGATCCCCTAAAAGACTGCAAGGCATGGCACTCGCGCAATCCCCGAAAAACAGGCGAAAATGGCGCGTTCCCTCGCGTAAACACAGGGAAGCGCGCCATAAGGTGGATAGGGCAGTCTGTACGCCGGGTTTTGTCGTCCGCCGCCGTTGCCCGCGGCGGAGAGGCAACCATCCATCTACGAACGCCGTTGC
>JBBSQT010000039.1:0-11563 GCA_038243775.1 Actinomycetales bacterium
GAGGTGGGGCTGATTCCCGTCACCCTGGCCGCAACGGGACTCGGCGGCAAGCCTGCAGGCGGCTCCGTGAACCTGGAGGTCGACGTCCTGGCCAAATACGCACAGCGCCTGTTGGAATTCAGCACCGGAAAGGGAGCGCACCATGAGTGAGCGTTCAATCCTGGACCCCGTGGAGCTGGCCGTCGCGGCCATGGCACGCGGGGAGGCGGTGCTGGTGGTCGACGACGAGGACCGCGAAAACGAGGGCGACATCATTTTCGCCGCCCAACACAGCACGCCTGCCCTCATGGGCTGGACCATCCGGCACAGCTCCGGCGTCATCTGCGTCCCCATGGACGACGGGCACGCGGACCGGCTCCAGCTGCCGCCCATGGTTGCGCTCAACCAGGACGCCAAGGGCACCGCCTACACGGTGTCCTGCGACGCCGCCCTCGGGATCACCACGGGCATCAGCGCAACCGACCGTTCCCTGACTGCCGCCGTTTTGGCTGACCCGCAGTCCACGTACGACGCCGTCACCCGGCCCGGGCACATGTTCCCCCTGCGCGCCGTGGCCGGGGGAGTGCGGCAGCGTCCGGGGCACACCGAAGCGGCCGTGGAATTGTGCCGCCTGGCCGGGTGCGAACCGGTGGGCGTCATTGCCGAAGTGGTCGATGACAGCGGTGAGATGGTGCGCCTGCACGGGCTGCGCGACTTCGCCGACGCCCAGGGGCTGGTGCTGATTTCCATCGCCGACCTGGTCGCCCACGTGGCCGCCGCAGCTGTCACTGCCCCTGTCACCGAGGGGACGCCGGCATGAGGGGCCCAGCGTCCTCAGTGTCCGGCGGCCCGAGGGTGCAGCTGCCCACACCCTTTGGCATGTTCACCGCCCAGGCATGGATCGATGCGGCAACCGGGGCCGAACACCTGACCCTGAGCGCGCCCGGCGAAGCAGCCGGACCCGACTCGCCTGATGCCGGAGCTGCGGACAGCACCCCAGCCGATGGTGATGCGGGAAGCGCCGGCACGCCAGCCGCCGTCGTGCCCCTGGTGCGGCTGCACTCGGAATGCCTGACGGGTGACGTTTTTGGCTCCTACCGCTGCGACTGCGGAGAGCAGCTGGACTATGCGCTCGAGCTGATCCACCGGCACGGCGGCACTCTGGTTTACCTGCGCGGACATGAAGGCCGGGGGATTGGGCTGGCCAACAAGATGCGCGCCTACAGCCTGCAGGAAGCCGGCGCCGACACGGTCGAGGCCAATGAACAGTTGGGGCTGCCGGTGGACGGGCGCGACTACGCGTCGGCCGCGGACATACTGCAGTCGCTGGGGCTGACCAGGATCGCGCTGTTGAGCAACAATCCGCTCAAGCAGGCCGATTTGGCCAGTCACGGCATAGACGTGGTCGAGGTGGTGCCGACCCAGGTGCCGGCGCGGGCGGAAAACCTGCGCTATTTGAAAACCAAGCGCGACCGCATGCACCACGCAATTTCAATCAACCCCTTGACGGAAGGACGTTCATCATGAGCGGGCACGGAGCACCAACCATTGGCTTTGACACGGAAGGCAGGAACCGGGCGGCGACGCTGAAGGTGGCCATCGTCGCCGCCAGCTGGCACACCGAAATCATGGACGGGCTGTTGGCCGGAGCCTTGCGGGGGGCAACGGACGCTGGCATTGCCGATCCCGTGGTGGTGCGGGTGCCGGGCAGTTTTGAACTGCCCGTCGCCGCGGCCCGGCTGGCCGCCACCCATGACGTTGTTGTTGCCTTGGGAGTTGTCATCCGTGGCGGGACACCGCACTTTGACTACGTCTGCCAGGCAGCAACCCTGGGCCTGACCGACGTGAGCGTGCGCACCGGCGTGCCTGTTGGCTTCGGTGTGCTCACCTGCGACACGGAGGAGCAGGGCCTGGCCCGGGCTGGCCTGCCCGATTCGGTGGAGGACAAGGGGCACGAGGCCATCACGGCCGCCGTCGCCACCGCCATGACCCTGGCCCGGCTCGGCGTCTAAGCTCTGGCCCGGCTCGGCGTCTAAGCTCTGAGCCCAGCTCGGCGTCCAAGCGCTGAGCCCAGCTCGGCGTCCAAGCACGCCCGCGTAGAGAGCGGCAAACGTGACCGTGCCGGCCCCGAACCGCCGGGGCCGGCACATGTTGCATCCGGATGGGAACTCCGGCCCGGCTGTTCACATGGTGGACACGGGCCGGAGGCGAATCCGCGAACCCGTGGTCAAACCAGTAAGGTGGAGGGCGTGAAGACCTTCGAATCCCTTTTTGACGAGCTCAGTGCGAAAGCCGCAGCCCGGCCCGCGGGCTCCCGTACCGTCGCCGAACTTGACTCCGGCGTTCACGGTATCGGCAAGAAAGTTGTTGAGGAAGCCGCTGAAGTGTGGATGGCTGCCGAATATGAATCGGAAGAATCCTGCGCCGAAGAGATTTCCCAGCTGTTCTACCACCTGCAGGTCATGATGATCGCAAAAGGTTTGACCCTTCAGGACGTTTACAAGCATCTCTAGCCACCTGCCGTGGCTGCTTGACCACCCCTGACATGGCGTCATTTCGGCGCCGAAACCTTGTGCTTTTGCCTATCCTGAGAGTTTTATCATGCTGCGTGTTGCCGTCCCCAACAAGGGGTCATTGTCCGAATCCGCCTCCGCGATGCTGGCTGAAGCCGGCTACCGGCAGCGCCGCGATTCCCGCGAACTGGTCATGGTGGACCCCGAGAACAACGTTGAGTTCTTTTTCCTGCGTCCCCGCGACATCGCCGTCTACGTGGGTGCCGGCACACTTGATGTGGGCATCACCGGGCGCGACCTGCTGATGGACGCGCAGGTTGACGCCGAAGAACTGCTGCCGCTGGGCTTCGCCGTTTCCACGTTCCGCTTTGCCGGACCCGTGGGCGATTTCAGCAGCGCCGCCGAACTCGAGGGCAAGCGCCTGGCCACCAGTTATGACGGCCTGCTCCGTGAGTACCTGGCCGAGCTGGGCATCAAAGCCCAGGTCGTCCGCCTCGACGGTGCCGTGGAGTCCTCCGTCCGCTTGGGCGTGGCCGATGCCATTGCCGACGTCGTCGAAACAGGCAGCACGCTCAAGGCCGCCGGCATGGAGATCTTTGGTGAGCCCATCCTGAATTCGGAGGCGCTGCTGATCGGGCGCCGCGGCGTCACCCCGCCTCCCGGCGTCGAGGTGCTGATCCGTCGCCTCCACAGCGTCTTGGTGGCCCGCCAGTACGTCCTCCTGGACTACGATGTGCCGAAGAAGCTCATGGACCAGGCCACCGCATTGACTCCCGGGCTGGAATCGCCCACTGTTTCCCCGCTCCGGGACACCGACTGGGTTGCCGTGCGCGCGATGGTTCTGGCCAAGGACACCAACCGCATCATGGATGAACTCTACGACCTGGGTGCCCGCGCCATCCTGGTCAGCAACATCCACGCCTGCCGCATCTAAGTCAGCCGCACCCAACGAAAGCCGCGACAGCGTCAGGCGACTGAGCCGTCCCACAACTTAATTTCAAGAAGGTACATGCCATGAGTGTTGCCATCCGAGTCATTCCCTGCCTGGACGTCGATGAGGGGCGCGTGGTCAAGGGCGTGAAGTTCCAAAACCTGCGCGACGCCGGAGACCCCGTCGAGCTGGCCAAGCGGTACGACCACGCCGGGGCGGACGAGCTGACGTTCCTGGACGTCACCGCCTCCTCCGGAGATCGGGAAACCACCTTCGACGTGGTTTCGCGGGCCGCCGAGCAGATCTTCATCCCGCTGACAGTGGGCGGGGGTGTGCGCGAGGTATCGGACGTGGACAAACTGCTGCGCTACGGGGCCGACAAGGCCTCGATCAACACCGCAGCGATTGCCCGCCCTGCCGTCATTGACGAGATCACCCGGCGCTTCGGTTCCCAGGTCCTGGTGCTCAGCGTCGACGCGCGCCGCACCCAGGGCGGGATCACGCCGTCGGGCTTCGAGGTGACCACCCACGGCGGTCGCAGGGGGACCGGCATCGACGCAATTGAGTGGGCCAGGGAAGCGGCCGACCGGGGTGTGGGGGAGATCCTGCTGAACTCGATCGACGCCGACGGCACCAAGGAGGGCTTCGACCTGGAGCTTATCCGCCTGGTGCGCGCCGCGGTGCACATTCCGATCATCGCTTCCGGCGGTGCCGGCAAGCCAGAGCATTTCCCGCCGGCCGTGGCTGCGGGGGCCAACGCCGTGCTGGCCGCCTCCGTGTTCCATTTTGGGCCGGACAGCGCCATAGCCGACGTGAAGAAGGCCATCCGGGACGCCGGCTACGAGGTCCGCTAACCCCCGGACGTTCTCCCACTCAGGGCTGGCCCAGCGGGACCATTGGTGTGTTTTTTTAGAACGCTATCCCATTAGTGGTGGCTTTACCCGGAACGCTCTCCCACTTCGCCTGTTCGATCGGCGGTCAGTGGGAGAGCGTTGCTGTTTCTGAGCCACTGCTGCGATAGGGTCCGGTGAAAAGTGACCATTGCCGGCATAGCGTCGCAGAGGGAAAAGGGTTAGAGGCCCACGTCTGCTGTTCGGAGCAGGGCAACGGCGTCGGGCTGGCCTTCGAAGGACACCAGGGCTTCCCCGGTGCGCCCGCTGGCGTGCAGCAGGAGCTCGCCGGGATCCCCGATGATGGCAACGGAAACCGGTGCCCGCTTGGCCACATGCCGGGGACCTGACGGGTTGACCAGGACAATGCCAAGGTCGACGCTGCGGTACAGGAAGGCGGCACGTTTGAGCAGCTCGGCCCACAAGGCCTGGGAGTACGCGTCGTCAAGTGTGCGGGGGGCCCAGCGGTCGCCGGCGCGGCGGACATCCTCGGTGTGGATGAAGAATTCCGTCAGGTTCGCGTTGTGGTCAACGGCCTTCAGCGAGAAGGGGGAAAGCTTGGGCGGGCCGGCCCGGAACTTCTCCACCAGCGCGGTGTACGCCTGATGGCTGCTGGAGGCCTCGGCGAGTTCGGCGATGGCCTTGTCCGTGGCTTTTCTCCACGGTTTGAAGACCATGCCCAGGCCTGCCCGCGGATTGTGCTCGCGCAGGTAGAGATGAGCGGCCAGTTCCTGGGTGCGCCATCCTTCACACAGCGTGTTGGCTCCCGGCCCGGCGGCCAGCAGGGTTTCGGCGAGGACTTCACGGGATGGTTCTACAAATTGCATCACTTGTGAAATTAGCATGTATTTGCTGCGGTTGGGAGTATGAACCGCCGCAGCATCCTGCCTTGTTGCCCACATGCCGCGCCGGACGGGTCCAGCCAACCGCCAGGATGGCCCGGTGGCGGGGCGTTTGGCACTAGAATTGGGGGTGATGCAGCAAAGTCCAGACCCCCAGACACCGTCCACTGAATCCGCGTCCCAAGCGGCCGAGCTCCCCGTTGAGGTGGCCTGGATGCTCAAGCATGATCAGGCCGGGCTCGTGGCCGCCGTCATCCAGCAGTTCGACACGAAAGAAGTGTTGATGCTTGGCTGGATGGACAACGAAGCCCTGAATCGCACCCTGACCACCGGTCGCGTGACGTTCTACTCGCGTTCACGCCAGCAATATTGGCGCAAGGGAGACACCTCCGGCCATTTCCAGTTCGTGAAATCGGTGGCCTTGGACTGCGACGGCGATGCCCTGCTCATCACAGTCGATCAGGTGGGTGCAGCCTGCCACACCGGCACCCACACGTGTTTTGATGCCCGCCATTTGGGCGCGGTTGTTGGCAGCCGCGGGGAATAGCCTCCCGCCGCCGCCCGACCTCCACTGCCATTGTTTCGAAGAAAGCCAAATATTCATGCAAGATCTAGGCGTCATTAGCCCCTCCTTGGAAGAATTCCGGGAACTGGCCCGCCACCGCCGGGTGGTCCCCGTCCACCTGAAGGTCCTCGCGGATGCACAAACCCCCATCGGCCTGTACCGTTCGCTGGCCGCCGCTGCGCCGGGAACGTTCCTCATGGAATCCGCAGCCGTTGGCGGGGTCTGGTCCCGCTACTCCTTCATCGGCGTCCGTTCCAGTGCCACACTGACCACGCACGACGGCGGGGCGTTCTGGCAGGGGGAACCTCCCCTTGGCGTTCCCCTTGCCGGAAACCCCGTGGACGCCATGGAAGCCACCCTGAAACTTTTGGCGACGGAACGCTTTGCGGGCCTGCCGCCGTTCACCTCCGGGCTGGTTGGTTTTGTTGGCTGGGAAGCAGTCCGTCACTGGGAGAAGCTGCCCACCCCGCCGCCGGATGACCTGGAACTGCCCGAGCTGGCCATGAACCTGGTGGCCGACATGGCCGTCCACGACAACAACGAAGGCACCGTGCTGTTGATCGCCAACGCCATCAATGCCAACGGCACCGATGAGAATGTTGACGCGGCCTGGCATGACGCCGTCGGCCGGGTCCATGCCATGCTGGAGCAGCTGCGCCAACCGGTGGCACAGCCCATGTCCGTGCTGGAGGTCCCTGCCGCCAGCTTCGCCGACAGCGTCCAGGAACGCTGGGACCGCAACGAGTACCTGAAGGCCCTGGACGTGGCCAAGCAGGCCATTGTTGACGGT
Source organism: Actinomycetales bacterium (assembly GCA_038243775.1). Taxonomy (GTDB): domain Bacteria; phylum Actinomycetota; class Actinomycetes; order Actinomycetales; family Micrococcaceae; genus Specibacter. Next base: position 6,511 of record JBBSQT010000039.1, read on the forward strand.
GAGGTGTTCCAGGTTGTCCTCTCGCGCCGCTTCGAGATGCTGTGCGAGGCCTCGGCCCTGGACGTGTACCGGGTGCTGCGCAACACCAACCCCAGCCCCTACATGTACCTCTACAGCTTCGAAGATGCACAGGGCAACCCTTATTCCATTGTGGGGTCCTCGCCCGAAGCGCTCGTGAGCGTGCTGGGCAACGAGGTCATCACCCACCCCATCGCCGGTTCCCGCCCGCGCGGCGCCACGACGGAGGAGGACAAGTGGATGGCCAAGGACCTGCTGGCGGATGAGAAGGAACGCTCCGAGCACTTGATGCTGGTGGATCTCTCCCGCAACGACCTGTCCAAGGTGTGCCGGCCCGGAACGGTCGATGTCACCCAGTTCATGGAGGTTGAACTCTTCAGCCACATCATGCACCTGGTCTCCACCGTGGTGGGCACCCTGGACCCCGGCAAGAGCGCCTACGACGTCCTGGCCGCGACTTTCCCGGCAGGAACCCTCTCCGGCGCCCCCAAGCCGAGGGCGCTGCGACTGCTGGACGAGCTGGAACCGCACCGCCGCGGCATCTACGGCGGTGTCGTCGGCTATCTGGACTTCGCCGGGGACATGGACATGGCCATTGCCATCCGTTCGGCACTCCTGCGCGACGGCAAGGCCTACGTCCAGGCGGGCGGCGGCATCGTTGCCGACTCCGTGAACGAAACAGAAGCCATGGAAACCGTCAACAAGGCGGCCGCACCCCTGCGGGCCGTCTACGCCGCGGCGTCCTTGCGCACACTGGAAGAGAACGCCACCAAGCAGAAGGCTGACCAGCACTCATGACCACCGGCACCCCCCACAGCACGGCAACCACCACGCCCTGGTGGCAGCGCAAGTCAAGCCTGATCCTGTTGACGGTTCTGGCCGCGCTGGCTGTTTTCGGCACCACCACCCAAACCTGGATCCATGTGGACATCGCCCAGGGTGAAGTTGCCCAGACCGATCTGGACATCCCGGGCAGCAAGGCTGCGGTCGCCGTCTCGGCACTGGCCCTCGTTGGCCTGGCTGGGGCCCTGGCCACCAGCATCGCCGGGAAAGTCGCACGCATCATCACCTCGGCGGTGGTCTTCCTGAGCGCGGCGGGGATCATCGCAGTTGTCCTTGGCATCCTCACGGATCCGGTGGGTGCGGCCATGACCGAAGTGGGTGCGGCCACCGGCATTGAAAGTCCAGCGTCAAGCGCCACCGCCACGGTGTTCCCGGTCCTGGCCGTGGTGGCTGCGGCGGTGCTCGCCGTGGCGGCGCTGCTGGTGCTGTGGCTTGGCCGCAGCTGGAACGTGCGCACCAAATACGACGCCGCAAAGTCCGCAAAGGCGGACAACAACAGCGGCCCCGTGGATGATATTGACAGCTGGGACCAGCTCAGCCGCGGCGAGGATCCAACGGACTAGGGACGGCACACGTCCACGGAGTGCGCAGCTTTCGGCTTCCGGTGGCATCTAATGGCAGAATGTATTGTTAGTAACCGCTTTAAAGAGGGAGATTTACCATGAGCAACAAGTCGGGCGCAACGGTTTCCGTTCAAGAGCCCATCGACCACAGCATCGAACTGGGCCACGGAAACAGCCCCGCGGCGTGGACCAGCGTGGCAGTCATGCTGGTTGGTGTCATCATTGGCTGCATCGCCTTCCTCATCGGCGAAAGTGCCACCATCCTCTTCTGGATCGGTGTCGCCGTCATTCTCGTGGGCGTGGCCCTCGGCCCGATCCTGAAGATGGCCGGCTACGGCGTGGGTGGCAGCAAGCTGAAGAGCAACGGCCACTAGCAGTGAGCGTTTTGCAGGACATCATTGACGGCGTCCGCCTGGACATGGCGGCCCGCCAACAGCAGGTGAGCCTTGCCGAGTTGCAGGAACGGGTCAAGCATGTGGCCCCGGTACTTGATGCGTGGGCCGCGCTGGACGGCGATTCCGCCACCCGGCCCGGCCTGGCCGTCATTGCCGAGGTCAAGCGCCGCAGCCCGTCCAAGGGGGACCTGGCCGGCATTGCCGATCCTGCCGCCCTTGCCAGGATGTACCGCGACGGCGGAGCCTCCATCATCAGCGTTCTCACCGAAGAGCGCCGCTTCAGCGGCTCACTCGCCGACCTGGACGCTGTCCGGGCGGCTGTGGACATCCCCGTGCTGCGCAAGGACTTCACCTGCGACGAGTACATGATCTGGGAAGCCCGTGCCCACGGTGCCGATTTGGTGCTGCTCATTGTGGCAGCACTTGGCGACGAGGAACTGGCCGGCTACCTGGCATTGACCCACCAGCTGGGCATGAACGCCGTCGTGGAAACGCACACGGCGGAGGAAATTGAACGGGCCGTGGCCGTCGGCGCCAAGATCATTGGCATCAACGTCCGCAACCTCAAGACACTCGAGGTGGACCGCGGCGTCTTTGCCGCACTGGCGGGAAACATTCCCGCCGGCCCCGTCGTCGTGGCGGAGTCAGGTGTCCGGGACGTGTCCGACGTCGAGCATTACAGCGCCCACGGCGCACACGCCGTTTTGGTGGGGGAGGCCCTGGTCAAGGACGCCACCCCGCGTGAACGAATCGGAGCGTTCAAGGCTGCCGGGGCGCTGGCGATCAGCGCACGCTAGTCAAGCTTGAGCTGTTGCGGCACTTCCCGCAACGGGGCGCCTGTCCGTCCACCGGGCCGGCGCCCCAACAGTTTTGCGGGCTTCACCGCCCATTGACCATCAATGCACAACTACTTCAAGGAACAGGACGGTGAACTGATGGCTGACATGCCAGCAGCTTCGGCACAAGATCCCGCCGACATGGTGGACCCTGCAACAGCTTTCCTGCAGGGCAATGACCCTGCCGGCGCAGCACCCGAGCATTCACTGCGCCACGCGCCGGGGCCATACTTTGGCAGCTATGGCGGACGTTGGATGCCTGAATCGCTCATCGCCGCCTTGGATGAACTTGAAGAAACCTTCGAAAAAGCCAAGATTGATCCGGAATATCTGGCCGAAATCGCGGAGCTGAACAAAAATTACTCCGGGCGCCCCTCCCTGCTGACCGAGGCGAAGCGCTTTAGCCAGCACGCCGGCGGTGCCCGCATCTTCCTCAAGCGCGAAGACCTGAACCACACCGGATCGCACAAGATCAACAATGTTTTGGGCCAGGCCCTGCTGGCCAAGCGCATGGGGAAGACCCGGGTGATCGCCGAGACCGGTGCCGGCCAGCACGGCGTCGCCAGCGCCACCGCCGCAGCCTTGCTCGGCCTGGATTGCGTTGTCTACATGGGCGCGGAGGACTGCCGCAGGCAGGCGTTGAACGTGGCCCGCATGCAACTGCTCGGCGCCACGGTTGTGCCTGTCACCAACGGATCCCAGACGCTCAAGGACGCCATCAACGACGCCCTGCGGGACTGGGTCGCCAACGTCGAAACCACCCACTACCTGCTCGGCACCGCCGCCGGCGCTCACCCGTTCCCGGCCATGGTCCGCTTCTTCCACGAGGTCATCGGCGAGGAGGCCCGCGGACAGATCATCGACCAGATCGGCCGCCTGCCCGACGCCGTTTGCGCCTGCATCGGCGGCGGCTCCAACGCAATTGGGATTTTCCACGGCTTCCTGGATGACCCGTCCGTGAAGATCTACGGTTTCGAGGCCGGCGGCGACGGTGTCGACACCGGGCGCCACGCCGCCACCATCACCCTGGGCAAGCCCGGTGTGCTGCACGGCGCACGCTCCTACCTGATGCAGGACGACGACGGCCAGACCATCGAGTCCCACTCCATCTCGGCAGGGCTGGACTACCCGGGCGTCGGCCCGGAGCACTCCTACCTGAACGACATCGGCCGGGTCAGCTACGAGCCCATCACCGACACCGAAGCCATGGATGCCTTCAAGCTGCTCTGCCGCACGGAGGGCATCATCCCCGCCATCGAATCCGCACACGCACTGGCCGGTGCGCTGAAGGTTGGGCACCGCCTGGTTGCCGACGCTGGGAAGCCCGAAGATGTGGTGATCATCGTGAACCTCTCCGGGCGCGGTGACAAGGATGTGGAGACGGCTGCCGAATGGTTCGGGATGCTGGATGAGGACGGCAACGTCAAGGGCACCATGCTCTCAACCCGCAGCGCCAAGGGTGCCGCACACGGCGCCGGGGCGGCGGCGTCCGCTGCTGCCGGTGCGGACATCAACGCAGAGGACGCCAGCAATGAGTGAAACCACCAACACGGCCGCCTTCCACAGCAAGTCCGCCGCCGCCATTGACCGCGCAAAGGCCGCAGGACGCAAGGCCCTCATTGCCTACCTGCCGGCGGGCTTCCCGGACAAGCAGACGTCCATCGACGCCGCCGTCGCCGTGGCCCGCAACGGCGCCGACATCATTGAAATCGGGATCCCGTACTCGGACCCGGTCATGGATGGTGCCGTCATCCAGGCAGCCACCACCCAGGCGCTGGCCAACGGTTTCCATGTCAACGATGTCTTCGAGATCGTTGCTGCCATCACGGCCGAAACCAACGCAGCCGTCATGGTCATGACCTACTGGAACCCCGTCCTGCGCATGGGTGTTGACGAGTTCTCCCGCCGGCTGGCCGAGGCCGGCGGGGCTGGCCTGATCACCCCGGACCTGATCCCGGACGAAGCCGCCGAATGGTTTGCCGCGTCCGACAAGTACGGCCTGGACAGGGTCTTCCTGGTCGCGCCGTCATCGACCCCCGAACGTGTCGCCATGACGGTCAAGGCCACACGCGGCTTCGTTTATGCAGTCTCCATCATGGGTGTGACAGGGGCCCGCACCTCCGTTTCCAGTGCTGCCGAGGCCGTCGTTGCCGCGGCCCACAACGCCGGCGCAGAACGCGCCTGCGTGGGTCTGGGTGTTTCGCAGGCGATGCATGTGCGTGAAATTGCGGCCTACGCCGACGGCGTCATTGTGGGCACCGCCCTGGTGGCAGCCCTGCGCGATGGCGGCGTGTCCGCCGTCGGAGCCCTGGCAAAGGAGCTCAGCTCTGGATTTGATGCACCCTCCACCGCCGACTCCACCACGGAAGCAGCCCAGTGATTTCCACCCTCGCTCCAC
>JBBSQT010000040.1:0-11530 GCA_038243775.1 Actinomycetales bacterium
AGGCTCCTCATAGCTAGGGATCGATACAACTTTCCACAATACCTGCGCACTCTCGTGGTCGATAGACGATCGTGCCCGTTCTCGGGACCGCCACTGCGACGGCGGCCGATGTGGAGGTCATGCTGTTCCGCCCCGACGAAACCACCATCCTGGCCTACAGCGACATCTGCACGCACGCCGGCTGCAAGGTTTCCCCCCACGGCGCGGATTTCAAGTGCCCGTGCCATGGCACCGTTTTCGAGGGCGCGGACGGCACCGTCGTGTCGGGACCGGCGAAGGAAGCCCTGCCGCGCTTAGCTGCCGCCATTGACGGGGAATGGATCACCGTTTCCGTCTAAACGCCAACGACGCCGGCTTCTGGACGCGCCGTGCATGCTGCTGCGTTTGCAGGCCACACGGCCTAGAACAAGGCCACGCGCGGAACCGACGGGAAGAGTGCGTCCAGCTCAGCCAGGTCGTCTGCCGTCGGCTTCCATGTGGCAGCGCGGGCGTTTTCGCGCACCTGCCCGGGCTTTGTGGCACCGGCAATCACGCTGGCCACGGGCTGCTGCGCCAGCAACCAGCTGAACGCCACCTGCACCTCGGTCAACCCGCGGGCCGCGGCGAATTCGCCGTAGGCCCTGAGCTGCTCCAGGTCGGCCCCCTCCACCATGTGCTGGCGGGTGTACGCCAGGCGGCTGCCCTCGGGAGCCTGCCCCGAACTATACTTTCCGGTGAGCAGCCCGTTGGCAAGCGGGTAGTAAGGCATGACGCCCAGCCCGAAGGCCTGCGCCGCCGGGATGACTTCCAACTCGGCGCGGCGGTCCAGCAAATTGTAATGGTTCTGGCTGGCGATGAACCGGTTGCCGCCGGACGCACGGGCGGTGAATTCGGCCTCGGCAATCTGCCAGCCGGCCATGTTCGAGTGCCCCAGGTACAGCACCTTGCCCTGTTTGACGAGGTCATCGAGTGCGTCCAGTGTCTCCGAAACAGGCGTCAACGGGTCCGGGGAGTGGTAATAGTACAGGTCGATGTAATCGGTGCCCAGGCGCCGCAATGACGCCTCGACCGACTGCATGATGTATTTTCGCGACCCGCGGCGCCCCCAGTCAACGCCGTTCGCGCCGTCGGCGTCGAGGCCGAACTTGGTGGCCAGAACGATGTTTTCGCGTTCCCTGCCCAGGGCCGTGGCCAGCATGGTCTCACTCTGGCCTGCGTAGGAGCCGTACATGTCGGCCATGTCGAAGAAGGTGATGCCTTCTTCCAGCGCTGCATGTACGACGGCGTTGGCGCCCTCCTGCGCCGCCGTCACCGACCCGGTCCGGCCCAGGTTGTTGCAGCCGAGGCCAACGGTGGAAACTGTCAGTCCGGAACGGCCAACCTGGCGGTATTCAATCTGGTTCTGCGTCATGCCTCCACCATATCGAACCCGCCCCCCGCCTCTCCCAACCGCCGTGCATATTTGGGAGGCAGCGGTAGCGCCTCCCCGCGCCACCCGTTTTGGGTCATGGCGCGCGCCGCCGTCGAGCTGCTTGGCCGCTGCACGGCTATGGCGTCGGCCACCGCGCCCGTCCCCCGTTTCCGCGCCCGTCCGGACGGCAGCGGAAACGGGAAGCGGGCGCGGAAAGGGGGGACGGCAGCGGAAACGGGAAGCGGGCGCGGAAGGGGGGACGGGCGCGACAAATCACGGCAGGCTCGACCGGCGGGTACGCGGCCCCGAACGCCGAGCCCTACAGCGAGAAGGCCGTGCCGCCCGTCGGGCTGTGCTTCGCGCGCAGCGCTGCCACGTCGTCAACGGGGCCGGTGGCGACGGTCAGCTTCGTGAAGTCGAGCTTTTCCTCGCGGACGCACACTTTGATGTTCGCTACTGCACGGGCGGCGTCCGGGGCGATGATGTAAATGTTCAACTTGCCCAGCCCGTGCCCTGCGGCGGTGAATTCCAACTTCTCCAGAACTCCGCTGCCGCGCCAGGCCAGGTGCGCCGTCAGCGCGTCCTTGACCCGGTGGGCCAGGTGCTTGTCGCGGTCGCTCACACGGTCGCTCTTAAGCGCGAACTGCGCCACTACGAGCGACTGCTCCTCGCGGGAAAGGACCGCATAGCCGTCCTTGGCACCCTGCTCCGCAAAGGCGGCCAGCATGGCCTCGGCCGCTTCCAGCGAGTCAACCGGCGCATCCTTGGACGTGCTGATGTGTCCCACGGTGCCGTGGTTGACCACGAAGAACACCTCGGGGGAGGCATCCCCCGAGCCGCCCGTTTCCCCGGCTCCCCCGGCGTCAACCCACGCTTCACGGAAGACAAGGGCCCCGGCGTCGTTCTTCTTGTACAGGCGCACAATGTTCGGGTCCAGGCCGGCCAAGATGGTCTGGTTGATCTGTTCGGTGTTGATCTGTTTCGTGTTGATCTGTTCGGTGTTGCTCTGTTCGGTGTTGCTCTGCTCGCTCATGAGGTGTGCAGGGTCCTTCCTTGGGTGAACCGGGCCGCAGCGCGGCCGTCGAATGGTGCACGGCCGGCCGCAACGGCCGCCCGCAAATCGTTGCAGGCACTTTCAATCCGCGAGCACAGCTCCACGGGGTAGCCCAGTTCCACGCGGTGTTGGGCGAATTCGTCCTCGTCGTCGATGAACAGTCCGCGCCGGGATGTGCGGATGACGTCCAGGTCCATGTCGATCATGTGGAACTCGATCACGTGGGGGCGGATGCGCCGCCATTCCAGGTCGATGGCCAGGTCAATGTACAGTTCGACGCCGGCCGGGTGGGTTTCGTCGAAAAACGTCGCCACCCAGTCGCCGGTGTGCGGGATCAGCAGGACCGCATCGGACTCGGTGTACAGAGCGGCGCCGGGCCGGGAAATGAACTCGTGCGTGCCCTGGAAAACCCAGTGCCCGACGTCGTCAGTCCCCAGATACCGGCCCGGAACCACCCAATGGGCCGTGCCGTCGTACTTGCGGTTGCGCGCCACCACCAGGTCGCCAGGCTGTGGCTGGTCCACGGCCGCGCGCTGTGCGGTGGCCGTCACAGGATCGGCATCTGCCCGGTGCGCGGGGCGGGCTGGCCCGGCAGCGGCCTGGCGAACGGAACCTTGGTGCCCAGGACCTGTTCGACGACGTCCTGCGCCACCCGCTGTGCCGTCAGCCCCACGCGTTCCAGGACCTGACCGCGGCTGCCGTGCTTGAGGAATTCCACGGGCAGGCCCACTTCGTTCAGGGCGGTGTCGATGCCGGCGGCACGGAGCTCCTGGCGGATGCGTGAGCCGACACCGCCGGCGCGCACGCCGTCTTCGATGACAATCACAATGCGGTGGCGGGAGGCCAGCTGCACAATGGAGCGCGGCACGGGCAAAACCCAGCGGGGGTCAACGACGGTGGAGGTGATGCCCTGGTGGTCGATGCGCTGGGCAATGTCCAGGGCCATTTCGCTCATGGCGCCGACGCTGACGATCAGCACATCAAGTTGCGGGTCGGACTGCGGGCCGGTCGCGCCACCGGGCATTTCCGATTCCGCATAATTTTCCGATGCCTCGTGGATGTCAGGCGTCGAGCGGGCCAGCACGTCCACGCCGTCGTACAGGCGCTCGAGGGCCACAATCTCCGGGCCGACCTTGCCCTTGGAGTAGCGGACCACGCTGGGTGCGTCCTCGATCGCGACGGCCTCCCGCAGTTCCTCGCGGAGGCGGACGGCGTCGCGCGGGGCGGCCAGGTGCAGTCCGGGCACAATTTGCAGCATGGAAAGGTCCCACATGCCGTGGTGGCTGGCTCCGTCGGGACCGGTCACGCCGGCACGGTCCAACACGATCGTGACCCCTGCCTTGTGCAGTGCGATGTCCATGAGGAGCTGGTCAAACGCCCGGTTGAGGAAGGTTGCATAAATGGCCACGACGGGGTGCAGGCCGCCGAAGGCCAGCCCGGCCGCCATGGTCAGGGCGTGCTGTTCGGCGATGCCCACGTCAATGACACGGTCCGGGAACTTCTCCTCGAAGGCGGCCAACCCCACGGGCAGCAGCATGGCGCCGGTGACGGCCACGATGTCATCGCGCTCTTCGGCGATCTTGGTGATTTCCTCACCAAACACCCCGGTCCAGGACATGCCGCCGGCGGCTTCCATGGACACCCCGGTTTCGGGGTTGATGACCCCGACGGCGTGGAACTGGTCGTTGACGTCGGCACGGGCGGGTGCGTAGCCACGGCCCTTTTCCGTGTAGGCATGGACGATGACGGGGCCGTTGTAGTTCCTGGCCGTGGTCAGCGCCGCTTCCATGGCTTTTTCATCGTGCCCGTCGACGGGCCCAATGTACTTCATGCCGAGGTCGTCAAAGAGCCCTTGGGGGGCCCACCAATCCTTGACGCCCTTCTTGGCGGCGTGCAGGCTCTTGTAGATGAAACGGCCGGCCACGTTGCCGTCCTGCAGGCGCTGCTTGCCCCAATCCATGGAAGCTTCGTACTTCTTGTGGGTGCGCACCTGGTCGATGGCCGGGCGCAGGGAGGCGAGGTAGTCGGCGACTCCGCCGATGGTTGGCGCGTAGGAGCGGCCGTTGTCGTTGACGACGATGACGACCTTGCGGTCCTTGTCGGCGGCGATGTTGTTGATGGCTTCCCAGGTCATGCCACCGGTCAGGGCGCCGTCGCCAATGACGGCGACCACGTAGCGGTCGTTTTCACCCTTGAGCTGGTGGGCGCGGGCTATCCCGTCGGCCCAGGACAGCGACGAGGAGGCATGGGAGCTTTCCACGATGTCGTGCTCGGATTCAGCCCGTTCCGGGTAGCCGGACAGGCCCCCCTGTTGGCGCAGCGTGGAGAAATCCTGCCGCCCGGTGATGAGCTTGTGCACGTAGGACTGGTGCCCGGTGTCAAAAACAATGCTGTCCCGGGGGGAGTCAAAGATTCTATGGATGGCAAGTGTCAGTTCAACGACGCCCAGGTTGGGGCCCAGATGGCCGCCGGTTTGGGACACGTTGGCAATCAGGAAGTCACGGATTTCCTGGGCCAGGGTCTCCATCTGGCCCTCGCTGAGCTTGCTCAGGTCACGCGGATGCGTGATGGTTTCTAATAGTCCCATGGGTACCTCCTGGGTGCACAGTCAACGTCTAACAATATCGCGTCCCTGCCACCTGTGGGCACACGCCGGTAACAGTGGAGAGAAAAATGGGGTGAAACAGCCAAGGGTGGGCTCCTGCTTGCGCAGGAGCCCACCCTTGGCACGGGTCCCTTGGCTTAAAGCCTGTCCGGACCCTTGGTTGCAGCGGCTTGCTGCTAGCTGGCCGTGATTTGGCGCAGCACGTACTGCAGGATGCCGCCGTTGCGGTAGTAGTCGGCCTCACCGGGGGTGTCGATGCGCAGTGCGGCATCGAAGCTGACCGTGGTGCCGTCTTCGGCAACAGCCGTGACCTTCAGCGTGCTGGGCGTGGTGCCGTTGTTGAGTTCGGTCACACCTTCCACGGAGAAGGTTTCGGTGCCGGTCAGGCCCAGGGATTCAGCATTCGCACCAGCCGGGTACTGCAGCGGCAGGACGCCCATGCCGATGAGGTTGGAGCGGTGGATGCGCTCATAGCTCTCGGCTACAACAGCCTTGACGCCCAGCAGTGCGGTGCCCTTGGCGGCCCAGTCACGGGAGGAGCCGGAACCGTATTCCTTGCCAGCCAAAACCACCAGCGGAGTGCCGGCGGCCTGGTAGTTGACCGAGGCGTCATAGACGTAGGCCTGCGGCCCGCTTTCCTGGGTGAAGTCGCGGGTGAAGCCACCCTCAACGTTGTCCAAGATCTGGTTCCGGATGCGGATGTTCGCGAACGTGCCGCGAATCATGACCTCGTGGTTCCCACGGCGTGAGCCGTAGGAGTTGAAGTCCTTGCGCTCCACACCGTTGGCCAGCAGGTACTGACCGGCCGGGGTGTCGGACTTGAAGGAACCTGCGGGGCTGATGTGGTCGGTGGTGACGGAGTCGCCGAGCTTGAGCAGCACGCGGGCGCCGGCAATGTCTTCCACCGGGTCCGCTTGTGCCTTCATGCCATCGAAGTACGGGGGCTTGCGGACGTAGGTGGACTGGGGATCCCATTCGAAGACGTTGCCTTCGGGGGTTTCCAGGGCCTTCCAGCGGTCGTCGCCGTCGAAGATGGTGGCGTAGGAGTTTGTGAACATCTCCCGGTCAATGGAGGCGTCCATGACTTCCTGGACCTCAACGGGGTTGGGCCAGATGTCCTTGAGGAAGACGTCGTTGCCGTCGTCGTCCTGGCCCAGTGCGTCGGCTTCGAAGTCGAAGTCCATGGTTCCAGCCAGGGCGTAGGCGATGACCAGTGGCGGTGAGGCCAGGTAGTTCATCTTGACGTCCGGGTTGATGCGGCCTTCGAAGTTGCGGTTGCCGGAGAGCACAGCGGTCACGGACAGGTCGTTTTTGGCAATGGCTGCCGAAACTTCCGTGTCCAGCGGGCCGGAGTTGCCGATGCAGGTTGCGCAGCCGTAACCCACGGTGTAGAAGCCAAGCTTCTCCAGGTAGGGAACCAGGCCCGACTTCTCGTAGTAGTCGGTGACCACCTTGGAACCGGGTGCTACAGAGGTCTTGACCCAGGGCTTGGACACGAGGCCCTTGTTGACGGCGTTGCGGGCCAGGACGGCCGCAGCGAGCATCACCGAAGGGTTGGAGGTGTTGGTGCAGGAGGTGATCGAGGCGATCGAGACTGCACCGTGGTCCAGCTCGAAGTCAACGCCTGATTCGTTCTTGACGTGGATCGGGCTGGACTGGCGGCCGCTGGCACCGGCGGCAGCGGAAACCACTGAGCGTCCGGTGTCGTGCTGGTGGCTGCCCGGGTGCGTGAACGTCGGTGAGTCCGAGGCCGGGAAGGACTCTTCCAGGGACTCGTCAACCGTGTTGCCTGCGGCGTTTGCGTCGGCGGCCACGTAGTGGTTCAAATCCGAACGGAACTGTTCCTTGGCGTTGGTCAGCTCGATGCGGTCCTGCGGACGCTTGGGGCCTGAGATGGAGGGAACCACCGTGGACAAATCCAGCTCGAGGTACTCGGAGAACTGGATCTCCACCGAGGGGTCGTGCCAGAGGCCCTGCTCCTTGGCGTATGCCTCCACGAGGGCAAGCTGCTCCTCGGAGCGGCCGGTCAGGCGCAGGTAGTCGATGGTGACACCGTCAATGGGGAACATGGCAGCCGTGGAGCCGAACTCCGGGCTCATGTTGCCGATGGTGGCGCGGTTGGCCAACGGCACAGCCGCCACGCCCTCGCCGTAGAACTCCACGAACTTGCCGACAACGCCGTGCTTGCGCAGCTGCTCGGTGATGGTCAGGACGACGTCGGTGGCCGTGGCGCCGGCCGGGATCTCACCGGTCAGCTTGAAGCCAACGACGCGCGGGATGAGCATGGAGACGGGCTGGCCCAACATGGCTGCCTCGGCCTCGATGCCGCCAACGCCCCAACCCAGCACGCCCAGGCCGTTGACCATGGTGGTGTGGGAGTCGGTGCCGACCAGGGTGTCCGGGTAGGCGCGCAGCACCGGCGCTTCCCCGTTCACGGAGACCTCGCGGGTCATGACGGTGCGGGCCAGGTACTCGATGTTGACCTGGTGGACAATGCCCATGCCCGGGGGAACAACCTTGAAGTCTTCAAACGCGGTCTGGCCCCAGCGCAGGAACTGGTAGCGCTCACCGTTGCGCTGGTACTCAATGTCCATGTTGCGTTCGACGGCGCCCGAGTTGCCGAAGACGTCAATCTGCACGGAGTGGTCAATGACCATCTCGGCGGGGGCCAGGGGGTTGACCCGGCTGGGATCGCCGCCCAGGTCCTTGACGGCTTCACGCATGGTGGCCAGGTCAACGATGCAGGGAACTCCCGTGAAGTCCTGCATGATCACGCGGGCCGGGGTGAACTGAATTTCGGTGTTGGGCTCCGCGCTCGGATCCCATCCTGCCAACGCACGCACGTGGTCGGCCGTAATGTTCGCTCCGTCTTCGGTGCGAAGCAGGTTCTCCAGCAATATCTTGAGGCTGAACGGAAGGCCCTTGGCGCCTTCTACCGAGTTCAGTCGGAAAATCTCGTAATCGGTTCCGCCTACATTAAGTACGCCCTTGGAACCGAAACTGTCCACATTAGTCATCGATGGACTCCTCTCGCCACTACTTTTATCTTTGTCACGCATGGGGCAGTATGCCAGTTAGGCACGCCTTACTCACGCTCGGAAACCGCTCCGCGCCTCTTCAAGAAGCGGTAGAGCAGCTCGATCGCGGCACATCCTGCTGCAGTTACCGCCATCGTAGCCGCTAACAGCGCGCCGCTCGGGATATCGAGTGCGAAGAAATTCCGGGCGAACGGCACAGCCATGACCAGGACCAGTCCCAGGACCATCGCGGCCACCAGCAGGGCCCGCCACCTGTCGAAGGGCCGGGCCAAGGCGCCCAGCACCCACAACGCCACCAACAGCACCGTCATGGTGCTGGCCGTCTGGGCCTCCCGGATCATGGCATCTTCGGCCAGGGACGGGTTGGGGAATGCCTGCGCGAACGAATACACGGCCATGATGCAGGCCGCCACAATGGTGCCGGCGGGGATGGCAAACATCAACGTTCGCCGCAGGAAACCCGGCTGGTAGCGCCGGGCGTTGGGCAGCAGGGCCAGGAAGAATGCGGGGATGCCAATGGTCATGGAGCTGACGATGGAAAGTTGGCGCGGCAGGAACGGGTAGCGCCACATCACCAGGCCAATGGTGATGGAGATGATGATGGCGTAGGTGGTCTTTGTCAGGAACAAGTTCGCCACCCGCTCCACGTTCGCAATGACCCGCCGCCCCTCCGCCACGACCGAGGGCAGGTGGGAGAACTGCCCGTCCAGCAGCACCAGCCGCGACACCGCCTTGGCCGCGGCCGCACCGGATCCCATGGCAATGCCAATGTCCGCGTGTTTCAGGGCCAGGGCGTCGTTGACCCCGTCGCCGGTCATGGCCACCACATGGTCCCGGCTCTGCAGTGCCAGCACAATGGACTTCTTTTGCTCGGGGGTGACCCGTCCCAGCACCGACTCGCGGGCCAGGACATCAGCCATGGCATCCAGCCCCTGCGGGAGGTCGCGTGCGTCGTAGCCGTCGCCGGAAAAGTCGAATCCCACATCGCGGGCCACGGCGGCCACGGTGCGCGGGTTGTCGCCGGAAATGATCTTCAGCGACACGCCCTGTTCGCGGAAGTACGCCAGGGTCTGGTGGGCGTCGGAGCGGACCTTTTCCCGGAACACGAGCAGCGCCACCGGCACCAGTCCCGCCAGGCTGAAATCACCGTCCGACGCCGGATCCCCCGCCACGGCGTGTGGTTCGCGGTGGGCCAGCACGACGGCGCGCAGGCCGCGCCCGGAGGCCTCCTCGGACGCGGCCAGTGGTTGCGGGTGGGAACCGTCCGCCAGGACCAGCTCGGGGGCGCCCAGCACCCACTCCCCCGCCACCTCGCCGGGCCCGAAGCTGACGGCGCTGAACTTCCGGGCGCTGCTGAACGGGACCTGGGCCAGGGGCGCTTCCGCCGGCTCGTCCCCGTAGGCGGCGGCGAGGGCGGCCGCCGTCGCATTCGCATTGGGGTGGGAGCCCTGCCAGGCGAGAGCTTTTTCCCATCCCGGAACGGCGGTGAAGACGGTGGTGCCGGCCAGTTCCATCGGACCCTCGGTCAGTGTCCCGGTCTTGTCCAGGCAGACCATGTCCACCCGGGCCAGCCCCTCAACGGCGGGCAGTTCCTGCACCAGCACCTGCCGGCGCGCCAGGGTGACCGCGGCCAGGCCGAAGGAAATGCTGGTCAGCAGCACCAGGCCCTCCGGGATCATGGCAACAATGCTGGCCACGGCGCTGATCACGGCCTCCCGCCACTCCCCTGAACCAATGGCGGCGGCCCAGCCGCCGTGCGCTCTCATCTGGCCGTTGATGACGAGCAGGATGATGGGGATCAGCGCCCACGCGATGTAGAGGATGATTCGGTTGACGGAGTTGCGGATCTCGGAGTTCACGAGTGAGAAGCGCCGGGCCTCGGCGGTCAGTGCCGACGCGTACGATTCGGCACCCACGCGGTGCACCCGGGCGGTGCCGTAGCCGGCCACCACGGCGGAGCCGGACAGTGCCAGGTCCCCCGGAACCTTGCCGACAGGTTCGGATTCGCCCGTCAGCAGGGATTCGTCGATTTCCAGCGCGTCGGAGGAGAGGATTTTGGCGTCAGCCGGGATCTGGTCACCCGTGCGCAGCAGCAGCACCTCGTCCTGGACGACGTCGGCAACGGCCAGTTCCAGCGTCTGCCCGCCGCGCAGGACCCGCGCCCTGGGTGCGTGCAGCACCGCCAGCTTGTCGAGGGTGCGCTTGGCCCGGTACTCCTGCACCACCCCGATGGCTGCGTTGGCCAGGACGATGAACCCAAACAGGGCATCGCGCGGATCCCCCACCAACAGGACCAGCACGAGGCAGCTGCCCAGGACGGCGTTGAACAGCGTGAACACATTGGCCCGGACGATGGCCCACACGCTGCGGCTGCTCTCGTGGGAGACGGCGTTGCTCAGCTCGGCCGCGCGTCGTTCATGGACCTGGGCCGGGTTGAGCCCGTCGCGTTCCAGCACGGTCGCATCCACCGGGGCCAGTTTCCCGCGGGCCGCCTCCATGGCCAGGCGCCGGTGTTCTTCCCGCCGCTCGGCCAACACGGTGCCCTTGGGTTTGTTCCGGGTCAGGTCGCGTCGGGGCGGGCGGGGCCGCACTGCCGTCTCGTTCAAGGCGCGATCCTACTCCGCTGCAGCCGGCAGCAGCAGGGCCACGGTCTCCACATGGTGTGTGTGCGGGTAGAGATCGAAGGCGCGCAGCTTCTCCAGCCGCCAGCCCACGTTGGCAAAATACTTTACATCCCGGGCAAAGGCCGCCGGGTCGCAGGAAACGTAGGCTATGGCCGACGGCGCCGTGGCAGCCAGTGCGCGCACCACGGCTTTTCCTGCCCCTGCCCTGGGCGGGTCAAGGACGACGGCGTCAAAACTGTGCCGCTGTCCGGCCGCGGTTTGCGAGGCGCGGGAGGCCGTCCCCAGGATCTTCTCCACCCGGCCCTGAACAATTTCGACCTGCTCGGCGGCGTGCAGGTTCTTGCGTGCGTCACGGCTGGTGACCGCTGATCCTTCAACGGAGAGGACGTGCCCGTCGGGTCCGACGGCGTCGGCCAGGGGCGCCGTGAACAGTCCGGCTCCGGCGTAGAGGTCGGCGACGTTGGCGCCGTCGTCCAGGTGGCCGCCCTGCAGGAGGAACGCCAGGGCGGCATCGGTGAGGACCTTCGGTGCGCGCCGGTGGATCTGCCAGAAGCCGTCGCCGGTGACCCGGAATTCGTGGTCGTCGGTGGTTTCCTTGACCCAGCCCCGGCCGGAGACCGCTTCGACGGCACTGTTTTCGGGGTTCCAGCGGGCCACTGAGGGCGGGGGTTTTTGGGCAGCCAGGCCACGGGCGACGCGTTTGACGGCGGCGCCGGCGGCTTTCTCGCTCAGGCGGGCGTCCGGGGCCAGCAGGACCAGGATCCCCGAGCCGTTGGCGGGGGCGGCCACTTCCACCCGCTCAATGCCGGTGAAGTCCAG
>JBBSQT010000041.1:0-11267 GCA_038243775.1 Actinomycetales bacterium
ACCAGTTGCCATCGGGTGAAAAGGGGGCAGTCATGTATTTGCGGGATCCTCTCATGACGCCGGAGATGCCCGGCGCTGGGCGAACAAGTATGTCCACAGTAGCGGGGCCGTGGACATCAGGGACGGAATGTTGCAGCGGGAGTGGGTTAGCATGGGAAAAATGCCAGGAGGCGGTAGAAATGCGACACCAGCCCAACCGTACATTCCGACGAGCACCGACGGCCCAGCCAGCGGCACCGCGCAGGGGCGAACCTCGGCAAGCCCCGCGGGTGAAACCGGTGCGCGCATCCCGGCTGGCGGTGGTGGCACTGCTGCTGTCCGCCTTGGTCCTGGCGGCCGGGTGCACGCAGACATCCCCGCCGGGAAACCCGGGCGAGCCGTCCAAAACGCCGGCCACCACGCCGCCCGAAGCCACAGCGCCGCCGCCCGGAACCACGGCCGGCACGCCGCCCGGAACCACGCCTTCTGTCCCGCCCGCCGCCGACGCCGTGGACCTCTCCATCACGCTGACCGAAGCGCCGGACGCCGCCCCGCGCACCTTCCGCCTCGTGGCCGCCGGCGCCGCCACGTTGGCGGAATCCACGCTGCCGGACCCCGCCGCCGCACTCGTCGCCGTGCAACGGTATGGCGAAAAAATGTTCTTCCCCGTCCCGGACCCCAACCGCATGTGCACCGAACAATACGGCGGTCCCGAGACGGCGGTGGTCACGGGCTGGTTCCACGGCAGGGAAGTAGCATCCGCCTTCAAGCGCACCAACGGCTGCGAGATCGCCAGCTGGCGTGCACTGGCGCCCCTGTTCGGCGCCTTGGGCGGCGGCACCGGCGCCGTCTAAAACCGCGGGCGCCTGTGCGCCCAAACCAACCACGCACGACGGCGGCCACCCAGCAGGTCTGGATGGCCGCCGTCGTACGGGGCACAGCGTGTGGAACCGCGTGGGGACAGGCGGAGCGAGCCGTCTGCCCGCAGGCCTTACCTCAGCAGATCGGTGGGAGCCTGCTCGGTGGGGAAGACCAACTGCGTGTCATGCCCCTTCTTGGGCTTGTCCTTCTTCGGTTTGTCCTTGCCATTGCCCTTCTTGTCGTCGTCCGGTGCCACAGCGGACCCGTCGGGGGTGATGAGGACTGAAACAAATGTCTCGGTCCCGCCGTCGCCGAAGGAAATCCGGCCCAGGTAGGAGCCGGGTGCAAGCCCGGTCCAGCCCAGCGTCACGTTGCCCGACTTGCCGTTGCGCAGGTTGAGCGGGTTCGGCGTCACCGACGCATTCCCGGCATTGGCAGCCAGCACGGCAGCATTGACGGTGGCCTTGACAGCCCCGCCGTCAGCGCTCGAGGCGAGGTTGGCCAGCACCGTGTACGTGCCCGGGGCGGGGTTGGGCAGCGAAAGCGTCTCGCTGGACGAGCCCGTCCGCACATCGCTGTACTGGCCCTGGGGATTGAACACGACCATGTCGTAGTCGGCGTTGGGATCCGAGGAAATCACCTGGAATCTGGCCAGCGTGGTCCCCTCCGGCACCGTCACCTCCTTGAGGAAGTTCGACGCATTTGCGCCCACCACCAGGGGTCCCGGAACCAGCTCAATGGCGCTTGAATCGGCCTTGGACAGGCCGTCCAGCGTCATCGGGACAGGTTTGTTCGTGCCGGAGACCACGGGGATGGACCCCGTGTCCGTGGACTTGGACGAGCTGAAGGCAACTTCCGGGGCGACCAGGACCGGCAGCGGACGGACGGCAACCGGTGAGCTCACCGTGGAACCGGCACCCTGCCAACTCAGGCTGCCCATGGCGAAGGCGTCCAGCGCGGCCGAGGCGTTTTCAAAGGTGACCTTGAACGTCCGTTTGTCGCCGGCGGCCGAGAAGTTCAGCACCGGGGGAGTGACCTTGACGTTGACGCCCGGAACATTGGCACTGGCCCGGTAGAGGCCCGGCTTCAGGGCCGTGACCGTGCGGGTGACGGTGACCTTGCCGGCGAGGCTGCCGACGGCGAAGGACGCCAGGTTCATCTCACGCGGTGCCGTGCTGCCCAGGCCCTCCATGCCCAGATCCACCCCGGTGCCTTGAATGAACTTCAGGTACTCGGTGTCACCGGCGTCGTACACCAGGCCCGGTGAAAGGGCCTTGACGACGGCGGCCTGGCCGGCGCCGGTGGCAAACACGTCGGTGTTCTTGCTGCCATCGGCATTGACCACAGCGGTGGCAGTGGTCATCATTGCCGACTTCACGACGGCGGGGGACCAGGTGGGGTTTTTGGCCTTCAGCAGGGCGGCAAATCCGGCAACATGCGGGGACGCCATGGACGTTCCGGACATCATGCCAAACTGGGCCCCGCCGGTGGCGATCGGGGAGACACCTGCCAGGACGGCGACACCGGGGGCGGCGACGTCGGGCTTGAGCAGGTCAGAATTGGTCGCGCCCAGCGGGCCGCGGGAGGAGAACCCGGCAATCTGCGGCTGCGGGTCCACGGGCAGGCCCGTGGTGTCCGTGTCCACGAGTGCAACGACAATGCCAGGGTTGGCAGTGACCTTGTCCTTGATGATCTGTGTGGCCGGCGGGTTCACATGAACCGTGGGCACGGCATGCAGGTCAACATCCTCGGACGACGGCGTGAGATTGGCGAGGATCATGCCCACACCGCCGGCCCGCTTGACCTCGGCGCTCTTGGCGACGCGGTCAATGACGCCGCGGTCACAGACAACCACCTTGCCCGCCACCATGGCGGGGTCCAGTGAGTCGGGCCCGCACAATTCGGGATTGGCGGCCCCGGCCGCGGCGGCTGCGTCAGCCAGCACCACCGGGCTCGGCGGCACTTCGTGGGACATCATGCTGGCGCCGCGGAACTTGGTGCCGTCGGAGAACTCCGCGGTGCCCTGCAGCTCGGAGGTGAACGACGTCGCCGCCACGGTGGTCAGCCAGGGCGCGCCGTGGTTGACCGTTCCGGCCGTGGGACCGGAGTTGCCGGCGGAGACTGCTACAAAGATCCCGGCCGAGGTTGCCGACAGGAACGCCAGCGAGACCGGGTCGGTGGTGGTGCTGGTGCTGCCGGAGATGGAGTAGTTCAGCACGTCCACGCCGTCCAGGATGGCCTGGTTGATGGCGGCAACGGCTGAGGATGAATAGCAGCCCCCGGAGCTGGGATCGTTGTCTTCCCAGCAAATCTTGTAGACCGAGAGCTTGGCCGCCGGGGCGACACCGCCGGTGATGCCCATGTCGCGGTCGCCGATGGACGCCCTGACATTGGCGTTGCCGGCGGCCGTGCTGGCCGTGTGTGTGCCGTGGCTCGAGACGTCAACGGGGGAGAGCACCTCTTCCGGGGCGCGGTCGCCCGGGGCCACGTACTTCATGAACTCGTCGGCGAAGTAGTGGGCGCTGAGCACCTTGGAGTTGCAGGCGGTGCCGTCAAAGTCGGCGCCCGTGCCCACGCCCGCCTGGCATTCGCCGGAGAACGTGTCACCGTTTGCCTTGAGCATGGCAATGTTGCCGTCATCCGCGCGGTAGGGCACGCCAACCTGGGGATCGCCCACCAGCGGTTGGACCTCTTCGCCTGCGAAGAACGGGCTCGACGGCGTGTAGCCGGTGTCGATGACGCCCACCACAACGCCTTCCCCGGCCTTGTCGACCCCGCCGAAGGCGGTGTTCCAGCTGCCGTTCTCACCGCTGAGCCCCAGGAAGTCGGTGCTGGAGTAATCGGGCGAATTTTCGGTGTCCGGGGCTACCACCAACACGCCAGGGTCCTTGGCCAGGGCCAGTGCCTGCTCGGCGGACAGGTCTGCCGAGAAGCCGTTGAGTGCTGCGGTAAAGGTGCGTTTGACCCGGACGTTTTCGGATTGGGCCACGCTGGCCTGCTTGTTCTCCAAGTGGGCCTTGTACTTCCTCACCTCGGGCCGGCTGGAGTCAAGCTTCTGGCCGTCCTGCGGCTTGGTGGGGGCCAGCCCCGCCGTGCCGCCGTCGTACATGGCAATGGGTGCCTCGGCCAGCACCACGATGTAGCGCCCCGCCTGGTAGGACAGGGGGTCAATGTCGGTTTGGGTGAGCATGGTCGAGGCTTGCCCGCCCGGGGTGGCCGACGCCGGCAATGCCCCCACTGAGGCAAGGAGCAGCGGCAGGCCGGCGCACACCGCAGCGGCCTTGAGCATCCCCCGGTGTCGAAAGAGAGTTCTTCCCGTTCGTTTCATGGTGTTGTGGACCTTTCAACAGGATCTCCGCCAGGCGTCGTTGCGCGGCGGTGCAACAGGGCGCGGCGGCGTGTGAGCCGAGTGATGAGGGTGGATGAACAGCCGCCGCAGCCACCTATGAAAGGCTACCGACTAACGGAGCCTTTGTGACCCGGAATGCAACCGGGACGCTGGGAACTGTCTAAACGGACAAACTTTGTGTGGGAGGCTTTCAGCATCCCGGCGGGATGGTGTATTGGTACGTGAGTGCCAAATCGTAGCTCTGGATGGTTTGGGCAGCGGTCTTTTCCCAGCCGTAGGCTTCAGCGAACACCGATGCCGCCCGGCCCATGTCCGCCCGCGTCTCGCCGAAGTCGTGCAGAGAGGCGATGGCCTCGGCCCACAACATGGGCGAACGGCCGTCGATGAGCAGTCCGGTGCGCCCGTCGCTGACGGCCCGGGGCAGCCCGCCCACATTCGCGGCTATCACTGGTGTGCCGCAAGCCTGGGCTTCCAGGGCGACCAAGCCAAATGACTCGCTCGAGGACGGCACGGCGACGACGTCTGCGCTGCGGTACCAATCGGCCAACTCCTCGGCCCCGACGGGTGGGTGGACGGCAGCTACACGGCAGAGTCCGGCGTCGTCAATCATGGCCGGAAGGTCATATTTGTCGCTGCCGCTGCTGGCGCCCAGGAACGAGACTTGAAGGTCAATGTCCGGGCGTTCGGTGCGCAAAATGGCGGCCGCCTTCACGAGCACATGCGGCCCCTTCAGGCGCTGCATGCGCCCGGCGAAGACTACGTGGAAGCGTCCTGCGGGAATGCCCAACTGCTGGCGGGAGCGGTCTCGGAAGGCGGGTTTGAAAACCTTCAGGTCCACGCCGGGGGAGGCGACGTCGATGCGCTGCTCACAGCCGTCGTAATGGCGCTCCAGTTCGGCGGCCTCGGCCGTGGTGTTGGCGACCAGGCGCGTGGCAGCGGCGACGATGTGCTGCTCGCCGTCCTCGCGGATGCCGGGTTCGGCCGTCTGCCCCGGCGGGAGGTGGTGGTTCTTGACCCGGGCCATGGTGTGCATGGTGTGCACGAGCGGCAGGTCCAGCCGCTTGGCCACCAGTATTCCGGCCATCCCGGACACCCAGTAATGGGAGTGGATCACGTTGGGGGGATCGCCGGGGAGGGTCTCAATGTGGTCGGCAACGGCGTCGGCCATCTCGGGGACCAGCTCCGGCAGCGCCTCCTTGGAGACCTTGGCGAACGGCCCGGCCGTGATGTGGTGGACGAACACATGCGGGGCCAACGCCACGCTGTCCGACTGTCCGGCGGCGGTGCGCCTGGTGTAAATGTCCACGGCCACCCCCATCGCGGCCAGCTCGAGTGCCAGGTGCCGCACGTACACATTCATGCCGCCCGCGTCCCCGCCACCGGGCTGCTCCAGGGGGGAGGTGTGCAGGGAAAGCATGGCGACGCGGCGGACCTGGTGCACTTGCTTCCTCCTGGCGGTCGGTGCGGGATGTTGAATGACTAATCTTCCCACTGCTTGCGCACAGTTTCCTAGCGGTCGCAATCTGATGTGCAAAGTCGGGATGCCGTGGTTTGGGGATTGATTTTTCGAAGCCATCCGTCGCGTAGAACGGTCCTGGTTCGGGTGGGCTATTCTGGGAACCGCGCAGAGCAGACACAGGCCGGTAGACTGGCCGTCCTTTACAGAAAGTTTGGTCAAGACATGCGGGAGTGGCTCTGGCAGCACAGGGCGGCCGTCATTCCGACGGTAATCGCACTCATAACTTTGGGGTCACTTCTCGCTTACAGTGCCAGCGGAAACGCGTGGACTACCGGACTCTTCTCGACCCTGTTCAATCTCTTCTGGTGGGGCGGACTGTATTTCCTGTATATCAGGGAATCTCGGAAGCGGAAGAGCGCACTGGAAAAGCGGGGCCTCTTCGTCTACGTAAGATACCCAGGTTCCCGTCCGGGCTCGTTGCAGGACATCTGGGCCGGTGGAACCGCCACCTGCCAACCAAGCCAAGTCGTGTTTCAAGAGGTTATGGACGGCACTGAAGTCCCTCTCGGGAAGCCAACACCCTTGGACGTCGGTGGTGTATCCGCTCCTCCACGACGCGTCCCTGGCGAGAAGTTACGCCATCTGCCCCCAGGGCTGATGGTGCTGACGCTGAACCTGCCCAACAGCACCGTGGAAATCGCCGCTGAGCCTTCGACGCTGGAAAAACTGCAACAAAAAGTGCTCCATGGCGACCCGGTAGCCTGATCCGGGGCTGGGCGCAGTGAAGCCCACGAATCAAGGTTCTTCACCCAGCCCTGACGGAGCATTCCGGCAGCGCTTCGGCGTGGTCCATCAAATCTCGCGGCCCGGTCCCTAAATCATGGATGGCTGCTTCTGGTGACATGAACCCGAATACCTCATCCCTCACCCTCCGAGCCCTCCGCGATGGTCCCGCCGATGCTGTGGGCCGAGCCAACTATGGTCATGAACGTGTGCAAATCCCCAAGAATGGCGGGCCAGCGGCGGTTCTCATTGGCTCCGAAGATTTTGAACTGCTGGAGCAGTTGGTGATGCTGCGTGACGCTGCCGAATACCGGGATGCAAAGTTCAATGACGACGGTGGCCGCGTCAGTCTGGACGGATTGCGTGCTGAGTTGAACGCGTGAGTTCATGCCGCGTCGAATTCACCACCACGGCCGCCAAGGAACTGAGAAAGTTTGACCCTGGTATTCGGCACCGAGTTCTGTCCGGCATTGATGATCTCGAACGCGCTCCCCGCCCGCCACGGTGCAAGAAGCTGTTGGGGGAAACCCATGCTTGGCGGATTCGTGGTGATGACTGCCGCGTGCTTTACGATGTTTTTGGCGAAATGGTTCTCGTGAGCGTGGTCCGTGTGGCACACCGCCGCGAGGCTTGCAATGAGCCGCCCACCAGCATCGAATTGTGCCAGCGCTGACGCCGACAGAGCCGTTGCGGCAGCCCGGCGTCGTCCAGCAAAACACGTACCGCGAGCCGAGGTGCCGTGCCAACGCGCGTGTAGCGGGCGGCACGGCCAGGCCGGCCGGGCGAAGGAGGGCTAAAATGGGCAGGTGAGCTCATCCGTTGTGCCAGTTCCCGCGCCGAATCACGGCCTGGAACGGCAAGCCATCATTGACCTGTCCGCGATCGCCAACAATATCCGCCACCTGCGTGAGATTTGCGCACCTGCCAAATTCATGGCCGTCGTCAAGGCCGACGCCTACGGGCACGGCGCAGTCCAGGTGGCCCGCACGGCCGTGGAAGCGGGCGCCCAGTGGCTGGGCACGGCCCACGTTTCCGAGGCGTTGGCGTTGCGGGCCGCCGGCCTGGACGTGCCGATCCTGTCGTGGCTGCACACGCCGGATACTGACTTCACGGCAGCCGTCGCACAGGAAATTGACCTGGGCTGTTCCGGCTGGGACCTCGAACACATTGTGGCAGCAGCCCGTGAACTGGAGCGCCCCGCGCGGATCCACCTGAAAATTGACACGGGCCTGGGGCGCAACGGCAGCTCCAGCCGCGACTGGCCCGCACTCGTGGAGGCCGCCATGGAACATCAGGGCCAGGGAGTGCTGCGGGTGGTGGGTGTCTTCAGCCACCTGGCCGTCGCCGACGAACCGGGACGCCCTGAAACGGACGAACAGCTGGAGAATTTCCGCGCAGCCGTGGCCATCCTCGAAGCCGCCGGCGCGCAGCTTGACGTGCGACACATCGCCAACACCCCCGCCACCCTGACACGGCCCGACACACACTTCGACCTGGTCCGCGTGGGACTAGGCATCTATGGCCTGTCCCCGTTTGCCGACCTCACCTCCGAGGAGCTCGGACTTGAACCGGCCATGACGCTGGCGACCCAGATCGCCCTGTGCAAGGACGTGCCCGCCGGGCAGGGCGTCTCCTACGGGTTGAACTACGTCACGGAGGAAGCCACCACCCTGGGCCTGGTCCCGCTGGGATACGCCGACGGCATTCCCCGCATCGCCACGGGCGGACCCGTCCGCGTCAACGGGGTGACCTACCCGGTGGTGGGGCGCATCGCCATGGACCAGATGGTGATCGACCTGGGCCCCGGAGCCCATGGCCGCTTTAGCGATGCGGCAGTTCCGGGTTCCGCGCTCGGTGCCACGGCCGTCCTGTTCGGCAACGGGGACGACGGCGGACCCCTGATCGAGCAGTGGGCCAAAGCTGCCTGCACCATCAACTACGAGGTCATTACACGCATCAGCCAGCGGGTGCCGCGCACTTATGTGGGCGGGGCTTTCACCGCGGACGGCGCTGCCCTGTGACCGCCTGGGAATTTGCCACCGGCACGGCAGAGGAAACACAGCAACTGGCCGCCAACCTCGCCGGTCTGCTCAAGGCCGGTGACATGATCATCCTCAGCGGTGAACTGGGCGCCGGAAAAACCACGTTCACCCAGGGGCTGGGCCGCAGCCTGGGCGTGCGCGAAGGCATCATTTCACCCACCTTTGTGCTGGTCCGCATCCACCCGAACCTGCCCGACGGGCACAACCCCGGCGGTCCCGACCTGGTCCACGTCGACGCCTACCGACTGGCCACACCGGGGGAGATTGACGACATCGATTTGGAACGCACCATGGACAACTCCGTCACGGTTGTTGAATGGGGCGAGGACCGTGTGGAGCATCTGGCCGCAAGCCGGCTGGAAATTGAACTTGTGCGGGCCGTGGGTTCGCCGGCCGCAGCAGCCCCGGCCGCGCCGGAACCCTCGGACGCCGATGACGGCAGCATGGACCTCGACGAGATGTTCGCCGGCAGCTTCGACGCCGACGCGGACGACGACGAACCGCGCACCCTGCGCCTGAGCGCCATCGGCCCCCGCTGGGACGGCGTCGACTTCTCCCGGCTTGACCAGCCACTGAACACAACGGAATAGATGAGAAATACGTGCGAATCCTGACCATTGACACCTCGGCCATTGCCAGCGCCGCCATCCTCGACTTCGATCCGGGCGACGCCGTCAAGACGGTGGAACTCGTGGCGAACTTTGCCACCACCGACACGCGCAGCCAGGCCGAGGAACTGGCGCCCGGGGTGAAGTCCCTGTTCGCCGACCCCGTCACCGAGGGCCCCGCGCTGGACGCGATCGTGGTGGGCACCGGCCCGGGCCCCTTCACCGGCCTGCGCTCAGGCATAGCCATGGCCCGCACGTTCAGCTTCACGTGGGGCGTGCCGTTGTACGGCATGATGAGCCTTGACGCGCTGGCCCACCAGGTGTTTGACACGCCCCGGAAGAACGACGCCGGCCGCGCCCTCGGTCCCTTGGCGATGGGTGACTTTGTGGTTGCCACGGATGCCCGGCGCAAGGAAGTGTATTGGGCCAGATACAGTGCCGGCGCCCATTTGCTGGACGGCCCGCACGTGGGTCCGGCCGCAGACATTTTCGGCGTCCCGGTGTTTGGCGCTGGATCCGGACTCTATGAAGAGGTTCTGTTGGGCAACCGCTGCACCGTGCACGCACCCTTCGCCCACGCGCAGCCCACGGCCGTGGAACTGGGCCGGGCCGCGGCCCGCAGGATCACGGCCGCCGGTTCGCTCGAGGCTGCGGGCCTGCTCGACTCGACCCCGCTCTACCTGCGCGAATCCGACGCCAAGGTCCCCGGTCCCCGGAAGCGGGCACTGTGATGGCCGAAGAAGCTTCCCCTGCAGATCAGGCCCCCGCCAGCCAGGCCCCGGCCAGCCGGGCCGCCGGAAACAGGCCACCGGCCGTACTGCGGGACATGGTCCCGGCCGACATCGACTTCATCACGGCCCTGGACAAGGTGCTGTTCGGCATCGATTCCTGGCCGCGGGACATGTTCGTCGGTGAGCTCTCCCAGCCCGAAACCCGACGGTACATCATCGCAGAGCTGCCATCCGGCGTCGTGCCCGGGGAAGGTGCACGGACTGAGGGAAACGCAACGAACGCGGCTGAAAAGCAACCCGTGGGGTATGCCGGGCTGATGTGCGTGCCGCCCATCGGGGACATCCAGACCATTGGCGTGCTGCCCGAATTTGAGGGGCGCGGAATTGCCCGTGCCATGCTCGACGAGCTCATTGCCGAGGCCGCCCGGCGCGGGGCACAGGACATCATGCTGGAAGTCAGCTCCACGAACCCGCGCGCACAACTGCTGTACCACCGCTACGGTTTCGAGCACATCCACACGCGGCGCAGGTATTACCGCGACGGCTCGGACGGGCTGATCATGCGCCTGCAACTGCCCGACGCGGACACCGCAGGGGCAGAGAACACTACAGAGAAGGACCCGTCATGAACCAGGCCAACCCGCTGATCCTGGGCATTGAATCCTCCTGTGACGAGACCGGCGTGGGCCTGGTGCGCGGCACGGAACTGCTGACCAACACGGTCTCCTCCTCCATGGAAGAACACGTGCGCTTTGGCGGGGTCATACCCGAAATTGCCTCCCGCGCGCATCTGGACGCCTTCGTTCCCACCTTGCAGGCAGCCCTCGCGGACGCCGGGGTCACCCTCGCCGACGTCGACGCGATTGCCGTCACGAGCGGGCCCGGCCTGGCCGGCGCACTCATGGTGGGCGTCAGCGCCGCGAAGGCCCTGGCGCTGGCCACGGGCAAGCCGCTGTACGCCATCAACCACCTCGTGGCGCATGTGGGCGTGGGGCTGCTGGATGAATCCATCGCCGCCAGGTACGACGGCGGGGCCCTGCCTGAGAATCTCGGCGCACTTTTGGTTTCCGGCGGACATACGGAGATCCTGAGGGTGCGCAGCATCGCCTCCGACGTTGAACTGCTCGGTGCCACGATTGACGACGCCGCCGGGGAAGCCTTCGACAAGGTGGCCCGGCTGCTGGGGCTGAACTACCCGGGCGGGCCCGCCATCGACAGGCTCGCTAAGGAAGGCAACGCCAAGGCCGTGCGGTTCCCGCGCGGACTGACGATGCCCAAGTACATGGGCACCGCAGAGGAACCCGGACCGCACCGCTACGACTTCTCCTTCTCCGGGCTAAAAACTGCGGTGGCCCGCTGCGTGGAGGGCTACGAGGCCCGCGGCGAGGACGTGCCCGTGGCCGATATCGCGGCGTCATTCCAGGAGGCCGTGCTGGATGTCATCACGGCCAAGGC
>JBBSQT010000042.1:0-11096 GCA_038243775.1 Actinomycetales bacterium
ATCCGTTGGGCCCGGTGACGCTCAGCGCGGTCCCGGCACGCACCTGAAGTGAAGGCACGACGGCGGCTGGCACCACCGGGCGCCGCTTGCGTGCCTTGGTACGGGAGACGGCCAAGGCCTCCGCTTCCAGCAGCAGGTGTGTCCCGGCGTCGTACGTGGCATGGTGCTTTCCAGGGGTGGTGCGGGCACGAACCGCGGGGACGTGCCCGGGAACCCAGATGCCGGCCGCGGCCAGGAGTTCCCGGCTCTGGGCGAGCACCGTGGCGGGAGGCCCGTCGAACAGGACGCCGCCGGGCTCGCCGAGGGCCGCAGGGGCCAGCACCACGATCCGGTCGACGACGTCAAGCCAGACGGACACGCGGTGCTCCACAACAACCAAGGTGGCCCCGGTTTCATCGAGGCTGCGGCGCACGGCGTCACGAACCTCAACGACGCCGGCCGGGTCCAGGTTGGCGGTGGGCTCATCGAGCAGCAGCAGGCCCGGGCGCATGGCCAGGATTCCGGCCAGACCCAGCCGCTGCTTCTGGCCGCCCGAGAGCATGGAACTGGGGTGGTCCAGGGGCAGGTGCAGCCCCACGGACTCCAAGGCAACGGGTACCCGGCGCCAGATTTCCTCCCGGGGCACGGCCAGGTTTTCGGCGCCAAAAGCAACGTCGTCACCTATCCGCGAGAGCACCACCTGGGCATCCGGATCCTGCTGCATCAGGCCTGCCCGGCCGCGCGATTCCTGCACGGGATGCCCGTCAATGAGCAGCTCGCCAATTTCATTGGCGTCTTCGTCGTCACCGAGCACGCCCGCCAGGGCATGCAGCAGCGTTGACTTGCCGGCGCCGGAGGGGCCCAGCAGCAGGACACGTTCCCCGGGGGCAATCTCCAGGTCCAGGCTGTGGACGGCCTGGCCGCTGCGGCCCGAATGCTGCCAGCCCCATCCCCTGGCGCTCACGCGCGCCGGCGCCCCCCGGTTCTGCACGGCGGTCACGGACTACACCACCCTTTCGGCGGCCGCCCCGCGTGAGGGCAGGTTCGCCAAGGCGCCCGTCCGGGCCAGGCCGCGCACCGCAAGCCAGGACACCAGACCGGCAATGATGGCGCCGGAGATCATGGCCAGAACCACGTAAACAAGCTTCCATTCCAGGGCCCAGGCCACGTTGTAGACAAGGCTGTCATTGAGGCCCAACCCCAGCCCGGCCAGGACTCCGGCCAGCAAGGCAACGGGAAGGTTGAACTTGCGGTAGCGGAACAGCGCAAAGCCAAGCTCCGCGCCAAGGCCCTGGACCAGGCCTGAAAGCAGCACCGTGAAACCGAAGTGGGTTCCCAACAGCCCCTCAACACTGGCGGCGATCAACTCGCAATACAGGGCCGCACCCGGTTTGCGGATCACCAGTGCGCCCAGCACACCGGCAATCAGCCAACCGCCGCCATACAGTGCGCCGAGGGGTGGGAATGCGACGGTGATGGCGCTGATCAGCCCGTACCCTGCAGACCAGAGCCAAAAGATGACTCCGAGGGCAACACCGAGAACCGAGACGACAACAATGTCAACGACCCGCCACGTGCTTTTGTTCTTGCTGTTGTGTTGGGTGTTTTTGGGGGCGGAACTACCCGCGAATGGCTTGCTCATGTTTCCTCCTTTTCAGGAGGGGCGGCTGCAGCGGACTTTCCGCGCAGCCGAAGAGAACTCGACTTCCTTCGCCGGTACTAGCCGGAGCAGGTTCGAGGGTCTGCGGCGAACCGCACTCTCAGCGCCGACACCCGGATTGGGTGCACGCTCCCCTGTCGTGTTTGAATTGCGGCTTCAGTTTACCCCCGCCCCGTGCCGGGGGCCAATGTGTGTTGGTTTGTCTCGACAGCGTACCGGCGCAACGCGCTAGGCTGGCACGAAGGCTTTGCCCACTTGGGCGGCCAGCGTCCTAGCCACACAGACATCAGGAGTGCCCCTATGAACATTGTCATGAAACTACTTGGTACGGGTGTGAGCCTTGGAGCGGGGTTTGCGGCCAGCAAGGTCGTGGACACGGTGTGGGAGAAAAGTACCGGCAACAAGCCGCCCAAGGACGGTGGCGATCTTGAGAACAGTCTCCGCTCGGCGCTGATCTTCGCCCTGGTGTCTTCGGCCGTGGCAGCCATCATCCAAACACTGGCCGGACGCACCACACAGAAGGCCCTCGCGCGCTTCAACAAGCACCCCGAAGAGGTCTAGGGCTGGTTGCCGCCGTCGTCAACGACGGCGGCAACCACCTCATCCAGTTCATCCACGCTGAGCAGTTCCGGGCGGCGGTGCTTGGTGCGGTACCCGGCCCTGCCCACCATGTGCGCGGATACGGGCACCGTCAAGAGCTGAAGCAGCCAGGCAACCAAAAGAATGGGCAGCAACGCCCACGACCGCATCTGCAGGCCCAATGCCGTGAGCATCAACAACAGCCCCAGGACCTGTGGCTTGGTGGCTGCGTGCATGCGGCTCATGAGGTCAGGAAACCGCAGCAGCCCAATGGCGGCGGCGAGACTCATGAGCGCACCGAGCAGCAGGCAGGCCGCCGTCAGCGCATCCGTCAGTGTGCTCATCCTTCCTCCTTTTTGTGGGCAACAAAGCGGGCCACGGCAACAGAGCCAATAAAGCCAATGACGGTCAGCACCACCAGCAACGTCAAATTGTCCAAATGCCTGTTCACGGCCATTTCCGTGGCCAGCGCCGCGCCAAAGATGGCGAGCAGGACATCGGCCGCAATCACCCTGTCAAGCAGGGACGGACCGGCGGCAATGCGGTAAATCGTGCCTGCTGCGGCAAGGGCCAAGAGTACCGCAACAATAACAATGACAGTCTCCATGGCGCTCACTCCCCTTCCCCGGCGGCGGCCGCCGCAGGGCCAGCCCCGGCAGAGCCGTCCGTGGCCAGGCGCTGGACATACGTGATCATGGGGGCACCGGCCTGTTCCGCCCGCAACGCTTCCAGTTCCGTCCTGGAACCCATGACGTGGATGAGACGGGCTTCCATGCCTTGGATGCCGTGCCGAACCTTTTCCACGCTCTCCGGTGTGGGGGCATTCATGGCATGCACATAGAGGGTGGCCGTTCCGCGGTCCACTTCCACAACCAACGAACCCGGGATGAGTGAGAGAACGTGGCCTACAGCCGTCATCAGCAGGTCAGACGGGCTGCGCAGGGGCACCGCAATCACGGCGTTTCTAATTCGGGGCCCCGTGACCACGGCCCAGTACAGCACTTGGAAGCTGGCGATGGTGACCTGACCTATGAACCACAACAGCATGTGCACCGCGCGCAGCACGCTGAAGCGGCCGCTGAGTTCCACGGGGGGCAGGTGGAACATCTGTGAAACACCGATGGCCATCAAAGCACCAAAAATCAGGTTTCCGGCGCTGAAGTCCTGCCACAAGGCCCCCCAAACCAGGATCAGCCAAATAAGCAGGGGCAGCTTCTGCAACAAATTCTTCTTGCGTTTGGCACCGCTCACGGGACACCAGCCCCCGAACCCATAACTGCTTCAATGTAGGGCGTTCGTGCCAGCATGCTCTGCGCCGCTTCGTGGCTCAGATCAAAAAGCGGTCCCGCAAACACCGTCATGGCAACACCCAGAACCACCAGGCCCATGGTTGAATACACCATCATTTTTGGCAGAATCGGGATCTCGTTGTCGCCGGAAAAGCGTCCCTCGCTGGCATCCACATGCTTGCTGCTGCGCAGGGCCCGCATGCTCGGCATCCCGGACGCGTCAGGTGCGGTGGCCAGCAGCACGGGATCCGGGTCTTCGGCGTCTGCTATGCTGCGCCAAAATGCCCTGTTCCACACGCGCGCCATGACCAACAGCGTCAACAGGCTTGCCGCGACACCGCCAACCACCAGTGCATAGGCCATCGGCGATCCGTCCGCCACCCCTGCCTGCAACAGGCCCAGCTTGCCAAGGAAGCCGGAGAAGGGAGGAATTCCTGCCAAGTTCATGGCCGGAATAAAATACAGTACTGCCAAGGTGGGCGAGAGCTTGGCCAAGCCGCCGAGCCGGGCCACCGAGGACGTGCCTCCGCGCCGCTCCACCAGGCCCGTCACCATGAACAAGCTGGTTTGGATGGTTATGTGGTGGATGACGTAGAAGATGGTGGCCGCCAAGCCCAGCACGGAGGACAGTGCAACACCGAAGATCATGTACCCAATGTGGCTCACCAGGGTGAAGGAGAGCATGCGCTTGATGTCCGTTTGCGCCACCGCACCCAAGATGCCCACCAGCATCGTCAGCAGGGCAACCACAAGGAGCACCGTATTGAAGTCGTCCGAGGGGAACAGCAGGGTTTCCGTGCGGATAATGGCATAAACGCCCACCTTGGTGAGCAACCCGGCGAACACGGCAGTGACCGGAGCGGGAGCCGTGGGATAGGAATCCGGAAGCCAGAACGATAGCGGGAACACGGCGGCCTTGATCCCGAACGCGACCAGCAGCATCACGTGGAGCAGGTTCTGGGTCCCCGGGTCAAGCTCACCGAGCTTCACCGCCAAATCTGCCAGGTTCACGGTTCCGGTGGCGCCGTAAACCATGGCGATGGCAATCAAAAACAACAGTGAGGAAACCACGCTGACAACCACATACGTGACGCCGGCCCGGATGCGCGAGCCTGTGCCGCCCAAGGTCATCAGGACGTAACTTGCCGTCAGGAGGATCTCGAAGCCCACGTAGAGGTTGAAAAGGTCACCGGCAAGGAAGGCGTTGGAAACCCCGGCGACCAGGATCAGGTAGGTGGGGTGGAAAACCGAGACGGGTCCGCCGTCTTCACCATCTGCGGCACCCTGTCCGGTGGCATAGGCGAGCACTGCCAGGCTCACGGCGGAAGAGATCACCAGCAGCAGGGAGGAAAATTGGTCGGCCACCATGACGATGCCAAAGGGTGGCGCCCAGCCACCCAGGTGTACCGCGACGGGCCCCGTGTGCCACACGCTGGCCAACACCCAGGCTTCCAGCACCAGCGTCAACGCGATGGTGCCGAGGCTGACGCGGCGCTGGGCCTTGGGATTTTTGATCAGGACGAACGCCAGGGCTGCCCCAAGGAAGGGCATGGCGACTGCCAGCGGTGCCAAGCTCGCAACATTCACGGCCTCTCCTTCCCGGACTGGTCACTTTTCCTGGGCCGAATGCCCGGAATGGTTTCCCGCTTTTCAGGGGGCTGGTTGTTCTCGTGGAAGTCGGAAACTTCGATGGGAATCTCTGAGTCTTCCTCGTCGTCGTACAGGGCCTGCCGGGCCACGCGAAGGTCTTCCCTGTCCATCTGGATCTCGTCGGCACGACTGAGCAGCCAGGACCGGTAAATCAATCCGAGCATGAATGCGCTGACGGCAAAAGAAATCACAATTGAGGTCAGGATAAACGCCTGCGGCAGCGGATCATTGTATTCCGCAGGTGGAATGTCCTTGTTGAAGATTGGCGCCAATCCGGCATAGCCGCCCGTTGCCAGCAGCAGCAGATTCGTGGCATTGGCCAGCAGCATCAACCCCAGCAGGACTCGTGTCAGGCTGCGTTCCAGTAGCAGGTAGATGCCCACGGCGTACAGGACGCCCATAACCAGGAGCAGGGTCAGGTTCGCGCTCATCGGCCAACCTCCAGCGGCTCGTCGTCTTCGATCAACACAACACCCTGGCTGCCGCTTTCTTCATGCTGGTCGATCTCAGATCCCAAGCTGCGCAGCACGTCAATGACCAGTCCCACAACCACCAGATAGACGCCAATGTCAAAGATTGTCGAGGTCACGAATTTGATGTTGCCAAAGACGGGGGCGTCAAAACTGAGGATGGCGCTTCGGAACACTTCCCCGCCGAAGAACAGCGGCACGATTCCCGACAAGGCGGCCGTGGCCAGGCCAAGTCCCAGAAGCGTGCCAGCGGAAATCCGGGTGGCTTCCGCCAGCTCAAAGCGGCCGCCGGCCAGATACCTGATGGTCAGCGCAAGCCCGGCCACAAGGCCGCCCGCAAACCCGCCCCCTGTGCCGTTGTGTCCGGCAAGCAGAATGTAGATGGAAATGACAATGATGCTGTGAAACACCAGCCGTGTGACGACTTCGATGATGATTGACCGCCGCTCCGGAGCCAAGGTGCGTCCGGCCACGAGCCAGGGATTGCCGGTCGAGGCCGTGAACTTTCTGGCGATCTCGATGGTGGGCGCCCCCAGGGATTTGTTCAGCTTGCCAATGCTGCCTGTCTCCACGGTCTCCGCCCTGGGCAGGCCCTGGCCCCGGCCCCTGACGAAAATCAGGCTGGCGATGCCGGTGGCTGCAATGGCCAGGACCGATATTTCACCGAAGGTGTCCCAGGCCCGGATGTCCACCAGGGTGACGTTGACAACGTTGAGGCCACCGCCGCCCTCGTATGCCATGAGCGGCATGCTGAGACTGACGGGGTCGTGGATGCGTGCACCCATCGCCACCACTGCCACCACCACCATGGTGGCGCCGAAGGTGATGCCCAGGAGCGCCCGGAGTCCTCGGTGACTGCCGGACTTGCGCTCCTCGAGACCGGCCGGGAGGGAACGCATGGCCAGCACAAAGGCCACGAGCAAAATGGTTTCCACGAGCATCTGGGTCAGCGCCAGGTCCGGTGCGCCGTGGAGGGCGAAGACCAGGGCAATGCCGTAGCCGGTCACGGAAACCATAAGCACAGCCGTGAATCGTTTGGTGGCCCGTGCGGCGGCAACCGCCCCGATCACAATGACTGCGCCGACAATGACCTGGAAGGGGGAACCGGGGTCGATGAAGTAAACCTCATTGGCCCAGTCCTGATCCCCCAGGAACAAGACCGCCAAAATTGCCGCGATGGCGGTGGACAGGATCACCACCAGGTAAAAGAACAGGGAGCCGCGCTGGGTGCGGCCGGTGACCCAAATGGCCACCATGTCCAGCACCACGATCGACTGCCGGTAGCCGCGCTCCGCATCGAGCAGCGCCGGCACCCTGGCCTGCCAGGCTTCCACCCCTGCCCGCGACAGGAACAGGACCAGCCCCACCGCCACCACAAGGACGCTCAACCCCAAGGCGGGGGTGAGCCCGTGCCACAGCTGCAAATGAAGTCCGTTGGGGTCGTAGGCGGGGAACTGGACGCTGTAAGGCTTGATCCAAGCCTCAACGATGGCCGGGAAGAGCCCGTAAGCCACCGTCAAAACCGCCAGCAACGCCGGCGCGGCAATGAACAGCCAGCCAACCGGCTTGAACACCGAGGCCATGCCCTTCTCCTTCGTGGCAAAGCCTCCCCAGAGGAACCGGGCACTGTAGGCAAAGGTCAGCGCAGATCCCAGCACGACGCCGGTTAGCACCGTCCAGCCGATGGCCGGGCCCGCGGGGCCATAGCGCGCGGAGGCGATGAACGCCTGAAAAATGCCTTCCTTGGCCACAAATCCCGCCAACGGCGGCAGGCCGGCCATCGAGGCCGTGCCAATCAAGGCGACGATGCCCAACCTTGGTGCGGACGTGAAAACACCGGAGAGTTCGCGGATGTCGCGGGTGCCGCTTTGGTGGTCAATGATGCCCACCACCAGGAACAAGGAGGCCTTGAACAGGCCGTGGGCCAGCACCATCGCCATGCCCGTCATGGCCGCCTCCCGGCCACCAAAACCAACCACCAGGGTCAGGAAGCCGAGCTGGCTGACTGTTCCATAAGCCAAAATAAGTTTCAGGTCATGCTGGCGCAGCGCGCGCCAACCGCCCAGCAGCATGGTGCCCAGACCCAACACCAGAATCAAGGTCTGCCAATACTGGGTCTGGGAAAATCCCGGGGCGAGCCGCGCAATGAGGTAGATGCCGGCCTTGACCATGGCCGCCGCGTGCAGGTAAGCGCTCACAGGTGTGGGTGCCGCCATGGCCCCGGGCAGCCAGAAGTGGAAAGGCAGCAGCGCCGATTTGGTCACGGCACCCACCAGCACCAGTGCGATGCCAACATCGAGCACAGTGTGGGAAGTTCCGACGGCGGCCATCATCTCGGGTGCCTGTGCCACGATCGTGGAGATGCTGTAGGTGCCTGCGGTCTCGCCCACCATGATCAGGCCCACCAGCATGGCGAGGCCTCCGAAAGTGGTCACGATGAGCGCCTGCAGGGCCGCCCTACGCGCCGCGATGCGGGTCCGGGCGTACCCGATCAGCAGGTAGGACAGAACGGTGGTCAGTTCCCAGAAAACAAACAAAAGTATGAGGTTGTCGGCCGTGACCAGGCCAAACATGACCCCCGCGAAGGCGAGCAGCTGGGCACCAAAGCCGCCCAGTCCGGCGTCGTCCGTCTTGAAATACCGGGCGCAATAAGCCAAAACCAAGGCGCCAATTCCCAGCACCAGCAAGGACATCAGCCAAGACAAGTGGTCCATCCGGAAGGACAAATCCAAGTCCAAAACCGGCACCCAGGGGATCTCGATCGAGGGACTGGGAAGCGTGTTCGAGTACACATTTTTATATTCCGCCACAAGCCACAGAAAGCTGATTCCAGGAACTGCGGCGAGAAAATAGAAGGCGGACCGGCCCCATCGGGAAAACAAAATGGGCGCGAAAATGGCCACGAGGAAGTGCGCACACAGGACAAAGAACACTAAGGGCTCCGCATGTTTCGGGCTGGAATTGAGCGAATCACGGGGGTTAAAGTCGGTTCCCGACCCCTTAACCCTATCAATCACCACACCCGGGAAATGCCGGTTCGGATGCCACGGACACGCGCCTTTACCGTCCCGGACCCTTAATGTTCGCGCGGTCTCACCCTGACAAACCCCCGGGCCAGCTAGCATGTGCCCTATGACGAACTCCGGCTCCAGCGCGCTGCCGTCCAGCGCCGAGCGTAAAAGTCCCGGCACAACATGGCAGATTGCTGCCTGGTCGCTGTGGGATTGGGGCGGCGCCGCCTTCAACGCCGTCATGACCACGTTCATTTTCACGGCGCTCTACCTGACCGGAGACGCGTTTGGCGGCACCGACAAGGCAACCGCTACCCTCGCCTTCGCCATGTCCATCTCCGGTCTGGCGATCGCTTTGCTGGCACCGGTGTCCGGCCAACGCACCGACCACAGCGGACGGCGCAAGCTGTGGCTGGGCATCAACACACTCATTGTTGTGGTGCTCACCGGCGCCTGCTTCTTTGTCCAGCCGCACGAGTCGTACCTGCTTTTGGGCTGCATGCTCATTGCCGCGGGGCATGTGTTCTTCGAACTGGCCGGCGTGAATTACAACGCCATGCTGCTGCAGATCTCCAACAAGAAGACCATTGGCCGGATCAGCGGAATCGGCTGGGCGGCCGGTTACCTTGGCGGCATTGTTGCCCTGCTCGTCGTGTACTTTGCGTTGATCAAGCCCGACGTCGGCATCTTCGGGATCACCGCCGAGAACGGCATGACCTACCGTGCCGTGGCGGTTTTCTCGGCACTCTGGATCCTGGTGTTTTCCATTCCCGTGCTGCTGGCCATCCCGGAATCGAAGCCCGATCCGACCATGCCCAAGGTGGGATTCTTCCAGTCCTACGCGGTGTTGTTCCGAACGATTCAGCACTTGTGGCGCGAGGATCGCCATACCGTGTACTTCCTGATTTCCAGCGCCATTTTCCGTGACGGGCTGGCCGCCATCTTCACCTTCGGCGCCGTCCTGGCGGTTGGTTCTTTTGGATTCAAGACAGGGGACGTGCTGTTCTTCGCCATTGCCGCCAATGTGGTTGCCGCCGTCGGGGCCCTGTCCGCCGGTTTCTTCGATGACAGGTTTGGGCCCAAGGCCGTCATCATGACATCGCTGGTGGGACTGCTGATTTCCGGCGGCGCGCTGCTGTTCCTCGAGGGAAGCCTGGCGTTTTGGATCTTCGGGCTGATCCTATGCATGTTTGTGGGCCCGGCACAGTCCTCCGCCAGAACGTTCATGGGTCGGCTGGCCCCCGCCGGCCAAGAGGGCGAAATCTTCGGCCTTTATGCCACCACGGGCCGGGCGGTCTCATTCCTGGCGCCGCAGCTCTTCGGCTGGTCCATCGTGATCTTCGGCGCCCAGCGCTGGGGCATCCTGGGAATTCTTGTGGTCCTGCTCGCCGGGTTGCTGCTGCTCCTGCCCGTCAAGGCTCCCCCGCACGGCGCTGCAGCGTAGGCAACGCCCATCGATCCGCTGGATAAGGCTGCTCAGTGAATTCTTGGCAGCCTGATCTGACGGGTCGAAATTTTTTGTTGGGTAAGAGCGCCTTAAATCTTCGTGCGGTGGAAGTTCTGGAAGGATCGCGAGGCCGTGGGGCCGCGCTGGCCCTGGTAGCGGTTCTGGTACGGACCGGTGCCGTAGGGGTTTTCGGCCGGGGAGGAGAGCTGGAAGAAACAGAGCTGGCCGATCTTCATGCCGGGCCAGAGCTTGATGGGCAGTGTCGCCACGTTGGAAAGTTCCAAGGTGATGTGGCCGGAGAACCCCGGGTCGATGAAACCGGCGGTGGAGTGCGTGAGCAGGCCCAGCCGGCCCAGTGACGACTTGCCTTCCAGGCGTGCGGCAACGTCGTCCGGCAGTGTCACGGTCTCATAGGTGGAGGCCAGCGCAAATTCGCCCGGGTGCAAAATGAACGACTCCTCCGGGTCAACTTCCACCATGCGGGTCAGCTCGGGCTGCTCCTCCGCGGGGTCAATGTGGGCGTAGCGGTGGTTGTCGAACAACCGGAAGTACCTGTCGATGCGTACATCGACGCTTGAGGGCTGCACCATGGCAGGGTCATAGGGGTCCAAGACAATGCGCTTGGCGGCAATTTCGGCACGTATGTCGCGGTCAGAGATCAGCACCTACTAAAAATAGCGCATCCACCCGCCAAAGCCCGGCAATTATCCGGCCCCACACCCCTTCCAGGCGGGTACACCACACAAGCAAGGGTATGCAGGGACTATTTGCCGCCCCGTTGGCGTTGTGCTGAGGTGGAGTGAGCCCATTGCGCATAAGGTTGGAACCATGAATATTGAAGAGACGCCTCTTCCCGGCATTGGTGTACGCCGGGAATTGCACCTGGCCACCGGCCGCCGGGTGGGCGTGGTGACCCACCGTGACGGACATACCGAACTGATCCTCTCCCGCGTTGACGATCCCGACGCCTGCGCGGCCTCGATTCCGCTCAGTGCCGAGGAAGCTGCCGCC
>JBBSQT010000043.1:0-11029 GCA_038243775.1 Actinomycetales bacterium
GACAGCAGCACGTCAAAGTCGCCGCTGGCACACAGCCTCCGCAGCTCCTCCGCCGAGGGGACGGCAGGCAGCAAGGTGACCTTGCCAGCGGCGTCCAGCAAGTCCAGGCCCGCTGCCGGGATCCGTTCGGTGACCAAAAAATGCGGTGCCATGCAGCTTTACTCCTTGAGGTCGACAGCGTGATCGGCACGGGCGGGAGCCAGTGGCTGATCGGCTGAATCTTCAATGTACCGTTTTGCGTTGATCATGACGGCGCCCACCAGCATGACTGCAAGGCAGATCCCCAGCGTGGCGAACGACGTCGTCCAGGAACCGGTGGCGTCGTGGAGCGTGCCGAAGAACAGCGGGGCAACGCCGGCGCCGGCATAACCGATGCCTTGGCTGAACCCCGACAGGACCGAGGACCCGTGGGTGGTCCGTGAGCGCAGGTTCACCATGAGCAGGGCCATCGCGAACGTGCCCTGGCCCAGTCCGGCGAAGGTCACCCACATCCATGTCCCCTCAAGCGGGGACAGGTACAGGCCAAGGTGCCCGGCGGCCCAGCACAGCGAGAACAGGCCGACAGCCACGATCGGGTTCTTCATGCGCGGCACCCACAGCGGCACGAGCAGGCTCACGGGCAGGCCAAGGATGGCAAAATAAGCCAGCGCGGACCCCGCCGCGGCCGCATCCAGGCCCTGGCCCGCAAGGTACGGTGGCAGCCACGTGAAGTAGACGTAGGTTTGGGCGGAATTGCCGGCCAGGAAGATCGCCAGGCCCCAGGCCACCGGCGAGCGCCACGGTCGCAGCCTCGGCACTTCTTCCCCGGCCCCCGCCGCGCTCAGGTGGGCGGCCCCCCCGGGTGAGGTCCCGGCGTCGTGCTTGCGGTCCTTGAGGAACTGCATGATCCAGGGCAGGAGCACCAGCAGGCTCACCGACGCCCACATGCCGACGGAAACGCGCCAGTTGCTGGCCCCGGACACCGGCACCGCCAGCTGCGGGCTGACCGCCGTGCCCACCGCCAGCAGCGTCACGTAACCGGCGGTCACGATGCCCACCCGGTCCGGGAAATACTTCTTGACCAGCGGCGGCAGCACCACGTTGCCAATCCCGTAACCGGCCATGATGAGCGCTGTCAGGGCCAAAAATGTCCAGACCGAATCCGTGGCGGCACGTCCCAGCTGGCCTCCCAGGGCCAGCACGACGGCGGCGACCAGCACCTTTTCGAGTCCGAAGCGGCGGATCAAGACGGGGGTCAACAAGCCGAAGACGGCGAACAGGAGCGGCGGCAGCATCGCGAGCAGGCCCGTGGATCCGGCGTCGAAACCCAGTTCCAAGGTCAGCTCGCCCAGCAGCGGCGGCACCACGGAGACGGCTGGCCGCAAGCTGAGCGCCATGACCATAATGCCCAAAAGTGCGCCGATGCGCCCGGTCCACGGTCTCTTCACAAGAAAATTGGTCACTGCCCAACCCTAGCGAATGTCCGGTCCGCACGGTTCAGGCGCGGCCCTGCGCACCGCAGAGCCGCCACGCGTCGAGCCCGCCACAATCTATCTGCATGATCTTGCATAAACTCCAGCTGCAGCGCTTAGGATGGTGTTGGGTGTGCGGCGGCGCACGCCAGCCGCAGCGAAAGGCCGTGCATCATGGACGTTGTCGAATTGGGTGCCGCATTGCGGGCGCGGCGCCGGGCCTTGCACCTGACCCAAAATGAAACGGCGGACTTGGCCGACATCTCCACCCGGGTTCTCAGTGATTTGGAAAACGGCCGCGAAACCGTTCGCCTGGACATCCTCACGGCCGTCGCCACTGCCCTTGGCATGAGCCTGAGCCTGAAGGTGGCGCACCCGTGAAGAACCTGGAATACGCGAAAAATGTTACCAAGGCGCTCATCTACAAGCGGGGGCGGCCGGCAGCAACCCTGACGCGCCATCCCAGCATGGGCGTGGTGTTTTCCTACCTGCCCGGCTACCTGAACGACGGCGGCCCTGCGATCGCCTCCACCCTGCCTGCCCTGGATGTCCCAGTGAATCTGGGGTCCGGCAACGTCCCCGCATTCTTTGCAGGACTGCTGCCCGAAGGCGAACGCCTCACGAAGCTGCGCCGGGCCGTCAAGACCACCCTCACGGATGAGTTTTCACTGCTGCTCGCAGCGGGTGAAAACCCGGTGGGAGACGTCCAGATCCTTCCCGCAGGGGAGCAACCCCAGGTCATTCCGCCGATGGTGAGCGTCACGAACGTCATGGAAAACATCAATTTCACCGATTTTGCTGCTGCTCCCGGCCCGGTCGACCTCTCCGCCCTTTCCGGCCGCCAGGAAAAGGTCACCGCCTCCTACCGCCATGACAAGGACCCGTCCCGCGCGTACATCCTCAAGTTCAACGACGGCACCCATGCCCGCCAGGTGGAGACGGAATTCCTGCTGCTGAACAAGGCCCGCGCCCTTGGCATCCCCGTCGTTGACGCCCGCCTGGTGCACGACTGCGTTGGCCAGGCCGCGCTGCTCGTCTCCCGTTTTGACCGGTCCCCCCATGGGTCGTTGGCGGTAGAGGACTGCGCGCAGCTGATGGGATTGGTGCCCAGCCGGAAATACTCAGTGCCCAGTGAGGCGGTGGCGGCGGCGGCCATCGGCATGTGTTCCGCCCAGGCCCTGGCGGCTAGAAACATCTTTCTGCAATTTCTCTTTGCCTGGCTCACCGGCAACGGCAACCTCCATGCAAAAAATATTTCGGTGCTTAAACAACCCAATGGCGAATGGCTCCTGGCACCGGCCTACGACCTCCAATGCACCCTGGCGGCAGAGATCGAGCAGGGTTTCGCAGCTGGCGTGCCCGGCGGCATTCTGACGGAACTCACCGACGGGGACCCTTCCCGCGACCCCGGCATGGCGCTGCCTGTTGGCGGCAGTGCCGGAAGCCGGACCGGGCTAAAACGCAGGGACTGGCTGCGTTTTGGCCGCTCGCTGCACATCCCTGAACGGCTCGTGGCCAAGTGCCTTGACAAGGCGCTGGCAGCCTCCGTCCTGACCACGGCCGAACTGCCGTTTGAGCGGGAGGTCAGTGCCGCCGTCGTCCGTGTTTTGGGGATCCGGCGCGCGGCGCTGGAGCACTAGAGGCAGCAAAATACTTTTGCTGACGAAATGACGCTAAAATGTCTGTATGCCACGAATAGCCGCCCCCACGAACGCGGCGCAGCGCGAGCAGACGCAGCGCAAAATCCTCAACGCCTTTGGTGAACTCCTGTTTTCACATGGTTTGCCCGGTCTGACCATGACCGACGTTGCCAGGACCGCCGGCGTGGGAAGAACCGCCGTCTACAACTACTTTGCCGACCTGGAACAGCTCTTGGTGGCCTACGCGCTGGATGAAACCGGCAAGTTTGTCATTGATCTGAAGTCCCAGCTCAACGGCGTGGTGAACCCCGTCAATCGACTGGCGGTGTATGTCCGGGTGCAGCTGACAGACCTCACACGCCGCCACCTGCCACCGGGGCCGGCCATGCGCTCGGTGCTCTCCAGCGAATCCTTTGAAAGGCTGGGTGTCCATGTTGGGGAACTAAACAGCATCTTGGTGGAAATCCTGCAGGCCGGCATGGACCAGCGCTACCTGCCGGAAGCCGACGTTGAGGGCCTGGTGCAGCTGATCCACGGCTCGCTGACGGCGAGTGCGTCGCGGCGCAGCTCGGGCAGCCCCCTTGAGGAGCAAATTGCTTCCGCCGTGCGTTTCATTCAGGCAGGCGTGGGTGCGTCCTTTGATGCCGACGGCAACCCGTTGGTGCTGGACTGACACAACGGGCCGGGACGGACCGGCGGCGCCGGACCGGATTTCCGCTGGCGGATCTCTACGGGGCTGGCGCGGGAGCCGGCTCCGCGGGCGCAGGGACGCCCGGCGCTGGCTTGCTGGGCGGAGGACTGAGCCGCGGGCACGAGAGCACCCCGGGCGTGTGGTCCACCTTGTGCTCGGCGATAAAGCCGTTGAAGGTGCTGGTCACGATGACGTCCACGGAGCTGTCGGCACGCCCATCCTGCACATATTCAGTGTTCGGCAGGTTCTTCTGCAGGCTGAACGCGCCCGCCCACCCGCTGGTGCCCGAAACAATGATGGCCGGGGCAGAATATTCGGTGCTCCCGTTGTCAACGTTCTTGACCGCGTAACCGCGTTTCGCTAGCTCGTCCGCGACCTGCCCGGCCTGGCCTTCCACGCTGCCGGCGTTTAAAACATTCACGGCAACTGTCTTGTTTTCGGGATAGTCGAGTGTCTGCGACGGGCAACTGATGGGTGCAGCCTCCGGCTTCCCCCCGCCTATTTTCAATTCGAGCTCACCACGCTGGACCATGTTGGCCAGCACCAGCCCGGCCACCAGCAATGACAGCAGGAGCACCAGAACCACGCCATGGGTGATGCGGCGGCGCACGGTGCTGGGCGGCAGCTCAGAAGATTCCGGATCGGGAAACGCCTCGGCGAGCCCGCGGCCGTCCACCACGTTGCGCCCGCGCCACGACGTCCCGTCTTTTAGCCTCTTGCGTTGCTGCCGCAGCTCATAGGCGGCGTCCTTGCCCTGCCTGCGTTCTTCCCGATCCGCCTTGCGCCGTTGCCTGGCGGTGAGCAGCACATCCTCTGCGGGGTCCTGAGACGGAGATCCCGCAGGAAGCCTAGTCATCGATCACCAGAACTCGCGCATGCAAAATGGTGCGCTGGTGCAGGGCAGTCCGGACGGCCCGGTGCAAGCCGTCCTCAAGGTACAGGGTGTCGTGCCACTGGACCACATGCGGAAACAGGTCCCCGAAGAAGGTGGAATCCTCCGCCAGCAGCGCTTCGAGGTCCAGCTGCACCTTTGTGGTGACCAAATCTGCCAGCCTGACTTGTCGCGGGGCAACCCCGGCCCAGTCCTTCGGGGTTATGTAGCCATGGTCAGGATAGGGGCGTTTGTCGCCAACAGCTTTGAAGATCACACCTTCAGACTAGGTACTGCACGGCGCTAAAGGAACTGCAACGCATCCAAGCCGCCCGGTGTGTCGCGAAAAGGTCAGGCAAAGTGGCCCTGCCTCCCCGGTACTGGGATCATGGGGTCATGACTTTTGCCCAACCCCCGCTGGCCCTGCTCCTCGACGTAGACGGCCCGCTGGCCAGTCCGGTGAGCCGCCGCGTGTCCGCCAATATCATCACCCAGTTGATTGCCCTCGTTGACCGCGGCATTCCGGTGGTTTTCAATACCGGCCGGTCCGATGCCTTTATTGCCGAGCAGCTCATGGAACCCATGCTGGCAGCCGGTTTGCCCGCAGGCGCCGTCGTCCACGCGATTTGTGAGAAGGGTGCCGTCTGGTTCAGCTTCACCGCCGAGGGCGCGGGTCCGGTTCATGTGGACCGCTCCCTGGCCATGCCCAGCGCATTGGGCGACGACGTCCGCACGCTCGTTGCCCAGTCCTACGCCGGGCACATGTTTTTCGATGAAACCAAGCGCGCAATGGTTTCGGTGGAGCAGCACGTCGGGGTTGCCAGTGCCAGCTATCTGGCCCAGCAGTCAATGTTCGACGCCGATGCGCTGGCCCTGTTGGCCACGCACAACTTGGGTGCCGCCCGGCTTGGGCATCGCTTCCCCGCGTCTGCCGGTACGGTCGACTACCGCGTGGATCCCTCCATCATTTCCACCGACATTGAATCCATCCGGCTGGGCAAGGACCTTGGTGCCAGCCGCGCCGTCGAGCTGCTGGCCGCGCAGGGCATAGTCCCCCAGGCATGGCGCACCGTGGGCGACTCCCGCACCGACTACGCCATGGCGGACTGGCTGCACAACCAAGACCACAGTGTGGTGCACGTGGACGTGCGCCCGGCCGAAGGCGTCCCCACCACGCCGTACCCGGTGCAAACCGCTGCCGACCTCAACCTAGGCACGGACGTCGTGAACGATTTTTCCGGGGCGGCCTTCCTGCAGTTCTGGCTGGACGGTCTGGACGGTCTGGACGGTCTGGACGGTCTGGACGGTCTGGACGGTCTGGACGGTCTGGACAGCTAGCCCGTTTCCT
The DNA here is from genome assembly GCA_038243775.1 of Actinomycetales bacterium. Taxonomy (GTDB): domain Bacteria; phylum Actinomycetota; class Actinomycetes; order Actinomycetales; family Micrococcaceae; genus Specibacter. The sequence goes on from JBBSQT010000043.1 coordinate 6,002, forward strand.
AACCGCTTCCTCGTTACTCCCGTTACCCGCCACGGTGCGGCGGCGCCGGGACGCTGTGTGGCAGTTGTTGCGTGGGAACTTCGAGTCCAAATGTGGCTGCAACGCTGATGGGTTGCCAGGCCGGTACCGGTAAATCGCGTGGTGCCCGGCCGTGTCGGCTGAAGCGCGTTCGGGTGCAGTGGGCCAGTGGAGAGTTTTGCGCCCCCGCGGGGTGGGCCGTGGACGCGGGGTTGAAATGCAGCTGATGCGGTTCCCGGCTTTGAGACAGCAGCATAAACCCCAGCGTTGCTGCGACCATTTGGTTTGCCGGCCACTACATCGCATCAGCTGCAGTTTCAAGCGAGAGCTGACTCCACAGCGCTGATCAGCGCGCGTGAGTCAGGCGCAACGGCCGAGGCAAAGCGCGCCTGCACAACGCCGTCGTGCGTGATGAGGAACTTTTCAAAGTTCCACTTGATGGGCTCGGCACCGCCGGTCGTCAGCATCGCATAGAGGGGGTGGGCGTCGGGTGAGAACACCGCCACCTATGACCAAGAGACCAGCAACAATTTGCCAAATTGTGTTGGTGCGGTGCTCGACTGCCAGCACATATATATATTCACAGCAACAAGAACAATACCCGCGAGGATTAAGTTCCATGCGATTGCCCGGACACCTAGCTGTGGGAAATTTTGTCGCTCATAATCATCTCTTAGTAATTGGGGTTATTGGCTGGTGTCCCCGGCACTTATGCCGTTCTGCAGGATGCCACCGAAGAACCCCAGGTCGAACGGGTCATGAAAATCAACGAACTCAGTACGATCACCGACGACGTCATTGAAGCCGCACGCTCAACCCTCGTCATCGGAATCAGCTAAACCGCCAAACCGAGGTGTGAAAAAACCGCCATTCCGAACTAACAGTCACACCCTGGTCACGGTTCTTTTCGTGGAGCGCTTCAAAACCTTCGTACTGCGGGGTGAAGCCGCACTCGGAGGCGACATTGACCAACAGAACGGCCTTTGCTGCCAGTTCCGGGAGGGTCGCTTCCGTTCCGTCGTTCAGCGCCAAGGGTATTGCGTTCAAAATTTGCGTAATCGCACCCCGAGCCTAACCGCCCCGAGCCTAGCCGCCCCCGTCAGCAGCCATGACGTTAACAAAAAACGCCCCCGTTCCTTGATTTCTCAAGAAATGGGGGCGCCAGTGGCGGAGGATGGGGGATTTGAACCCCCGAGGGCGTTAACCCAACACGCGTTCCAGGCGTGCGCCATAGGCCGCTAGGCGAATCCTCCAGCTTGCCGTGCAAAACACGGCAGGTTCAAGAGTACCTGACAATGTGCCCAACTCACGAATCGAAGAGGTGCAAGTGATGCACGCCATAATCTCCGCCACCTTTCGGGGCTAAACCTTGAGGCCGCCGAGGTTTTGTCCTCCGGCCCGGCACGCCCCCAGCATCCTTCGCCGGCGCGCAAACACGGGTCTCCGCGCTTATCGCCCTGCTCCAGACGTGCTACAGACCTGTCCGGGCCTGCTACAGATCGGCACCATGCATGCGCCATGCCGGGTTTGCGTATGCGCAGGGCTGGCGCCCAGCATGGCTCCAGTGGCAAAGCTGCGCCGCCGTGGAATCCAGCCAGGCGCGGAAATAAACTGCGAGGCGGCAGCGGGGAAGCATTTCATGTGTGGGGATGAAGCACGTGGGTAATTGAACTGTCGGGAAATGGGGCAGCGCAGAAAATAAGGGCAGCACGGCCCCGTTCAAGCCTTACTGCCCTTACCTCCCCCTGCAGTCAACGCCTAGGCGGACCGCTTACAGGAAAGTGACCACCAATGCGGTCAAATGTCGCAGAAATGCAGTGCTCCCGCCGCATCTGCAACACAGGGCAACTTTACAACAGTGTCATATTCTGCAGGCCTGACGGCTGACAATCACGCCACAATTGAGCCGAAAGGACAGGCGCCAAAGCAAAATGACCCAGGACAGGAACGTCAGTGTCCGGCCCGCATGGACAGCGCCGCGGTGACAAATCCAGACACAGCAAAGACGACGGCCATGATGAACAGAATCATTTGCTGTCCCGAATGCCGATGGACGCGCTGGGAGGTGTTGGTTGAAAAAATCTCGCTGCGGGCCAGGCCCAGAATCGTGCACCCAAAGGCAAGCACCCAAAACAACCATTCAAAAAGTCCATAGCTCAACATGCCCACCACTCCTTCGCGGCCCGCGCGGATCAGAGGCAAGACACCGCGGGGACCTTCTTGGATCCGGCTTCAACGCCCCTATGTGGTGAAACTACCATTGCCGGCGAAAAATTGATACGTCCCGGCCCATCTTCCGCGCCAGCACGGGCAGCAGAGAGGGGCCAGCCGGACAGACGCGCAACAAAATCGGCCTCGGACGTGCCACAAAGGCCCACCCGCAGGCCAACTGGGTCCGCTGGATTCGCCCGCATCGCCTGTGTCGGGTAAGCTGTTTTTCGGCCCCTCATGTGGCGTCACCCTGTGAACTCCCCCAGGACCGGAAGGTAGCAAGGGTAAGCGGGCTCTGGCGGGTGCATGGGGGGTCTTTACTTATCCCCAGATGTGCCCAATGCCGGGCATCGATGCGGCACTTTGTCAGGCGGATTAGATAGGGTTTTACTTGTGAGCGCACCAACAGCCCTGTATCGCCGGTACCGCCCGGATTCCTTTGCCACCGTGATTGGCCAAGAACACGTCACGGCTCCGCTCATGACTGCCTTGGAAAAGAACCGCGTCAATCACGCCTACCTGTTCTCAGGCCCCCGCGGCTGCGGCAAAACAACCTCCGCCCGCATCCTGGCCCGCTGCCTTAACTGCGCCAAGGGCCCCACCTCGCACCCCTGCGGCGAGTGCGACAGCTGCATCGAACTGGCCAGAGGCGGCTCCGGCTCCCTGGATGTCATTGAAATTGACGCCGCCAGCCACGGTGGCGTCGACGACGCCCGCGACCTCCGGGAACGCGCCACCTTCGCGCCCATTCGCGACCGTTACAAAATTTTCATCATCGACGAAGCGCACATGGTCACCTCGGCAGGCTTCAATGCCCTGCTGAAAATTGTGGAAGAGCCGCCGGAGCACATCAAGTTTATTTTCGCCACCACCGAGCCTGACAAGGTGATTGGCACCATCCGCTCCCGCACCCACCATTACCCTTTCAGGCTGGTGCCGCCGGAGCCGCTGATGGCGTATTTGGCGCAGTTGTGCGAGCAAGAGCATGTTGCCGTGGCCCCGGGTGTTCTCTCGCTCGTTGTCCGCGCCGGCGGCGGTTCGGTCCGGGACTCCCTGTCCGTCCTTGACCAGCTCATGGCAGGTGCCGCAGACTCCGGCCTTGATTATGATCTGGCCGTTGACCTGCTCGGATACACCCACTCCTCTCTTCTTGATGACGTTGTTGAGGCACTCGCTGCCGCAGACTCCGCCACGGTCTTCAAGTCCGTGGACCGGGTGATCCAGACAGGGCACGATCCCCGACGTTTCGTCGAGGACCTGCTGGAGCGCTTCCGCGACCTCATCATTGTCCAGGCCATGCCGGAAAGCGCCCACGCCATCCTGCGCGGCACCCCGGATGAGCTCATCGCGCGCATGCAAACCCAGGCCGCCCAGCTGGGCGCCGCTGAGTTGTCGCGCGCGGCCGACGTCACGAACGCCGCCTTCAATGACATGACCGGCGCCTCCTCACCCCGCCTCCACCTTGAGCTGCTCGGCGCCCGCCTCCTCCTCCCCAGCGCCGACTCCACCGTGCGCGGCATGGCCACACGCCTCGACCAGCTCGAGCGCCGCCTGAATTACTCCGCAAACCCCAGCGCCCCCGTCGGCAATACCCAAGTTGCCCCTCTAGCGCCTGACTCCTCCTTCCCCGCACCAAGCACGACGCCGGCACCCGCCGACCCTGCCGACGGAACCTCCAGCGGTGGCTTGGCCGCCGTACGGGCACAGTTGGCCCGAGCCAAGGAAGCAGCCGGTGCTGCTGTCACCGCCCGCCACAACCCCGGGGGTTCAAATCCCCCATCTTCCACCCCTGTTCAGGTACCGACCCCCGCAGCTTCAGCCACTCCGCCGGAACCTGCCGCTGCTCCCGCCGCTGCTCCCGTTCCGGAGCAGCCCGCACCCAAACAGCCCGGTGCCACTTCAGGGCGCGCCTGGGATGACTTGCCCACCCCCTCCGTCAACACGGAAATCCCGCACCAGCCTGCCCCGGCACCCGTGACCCCGGAACAAACGCCAACGCACGCAGCGCCAGCTCAACAGCAGGCACCGGCTCCCACCGGACCAGCCAGTGTGCCGACAGGTTCCTCAGGCATCGAGGTCATTCGTCGCGCCTGGCCGGAAATCCTTGGTTCGCTGCGAAACATCCGCATGGCCTCGTGGGTCATTGTCAACCAAAACGTGGTGCCGCAGACCTTTGACGGCCAGGAGTTGCGCGTCGGACTTCCCTCTTCCGGACTGATCAGCACGTTCAGCAACGGCGGTCACCTGCAGAACCTGCAGCAGGCCATCAATGAAGTCCTGGGCCTAACGATCCAGATCCTGCCTGCGGACGGCGAAGCTCCGAAAGCGAGCGCTGAGCCAAACCCAAAAGCACCGGCTGGTAGCCCTTCGCCCCGGCGCGAAGGGAACGGCAACACCGGCGTGCCCCAAGCGCAGCAGACCCACGCAATGCCAGAATCTGTGACGCCGGCGGCGCCCGCTGCTGCCGCAACCACGGCACCCGCGCGGTCCGGAGAGTCCGTGCACTCAGATGCCCAGGCGCAACCTCAGAGCCCGGCGTCAACTCCCGCACCCTCACAATCGTGGAAGCCCGAAGCCACACCTCCGGCACCGACGGCAGCAGGACAGTCATGGGACTCTGCGCCAGCAAGCGTTGCGGTTGCGCCCTCCCAAGCAGCCCCGGCACAGCCACGGGCCGTTGCTCCTGCTGTTCAAACTCCCTGGGACGGTCCAACGGAACCCAGCGAGTCGTGGGATGAACCCCACCCGGATTCCTATCCGCCGGAGGATGCCTACGCGGGTGCTCCGTCAGAGTCGAGC
>JBBSQT010000044.1:0-10803 GCA_038243775.1 Actinomycetales bacterium
AGCCAGGCCACGGGCGACGCGTTTGACGGCGGCGCCGGCGGCTTTCTCGCTCAGGCGGGCGTCCGGGGCCAGCAGGACCAGGATCCCCGAGCCGTTGGCGGGGGCGGCCACTTCCACCCGCTCAATGCCGGTGAAGTCCAGTTCCCAGAGGCGCAGTTCGTTGATGGCAGGCACTGCCAGCGGCATCTCGTTGATGGGTGTGACGTTGCGGGAGCGGTGGGCGTGCATGCCCAGTTTCCCGGCGGGTGTCACGGCAAAGCCCACCCGGGTGCGCCAGCCCAGGCCGGCCTGCTGTTCGGGGCTGCCCTGCGTGTCCACGTCCTCCACACCGGTGGCGAACAAGGTCTCGATGAGCTCGGTGGAGAGCCCGCCCAGGCGTTCGAGCTGCTCGCGCACCACAGCCGTTTTCATCTCCAGCTGGCCCCTGCGGGTGATGTGGCCGTATTCGGCCCCGCCCACGGGGGAACCGTTGCGGGCGGCGGCACGCAGGGCGTCGGCCTCGGGCCAGAAATGGGGTGTGCGGTCCGGGGAGGCGACCACGACGCTGGTGACGTCCGCGCGCCAGAACTTGGCGTCGTCGTCGTGCTCGGTTAGGACAATCTCCACGGTCTCGCCGGGAATGGCGTGGCGGACAAAGATGACGCGGCCCTCATGCCGGGCAACGCAATGGCCGCCATGGGCCACCGGCCCCACGGTGACGGTGAGGCGGGGGGTGCTGCTGGGCTGGCTCATGATGCTCTATTCCTGATATTTCTTGGCGTCGGTGGAGGACTTCAACTGCCATGGCACACTGGCCACAATGACTCCTGGTTCAAAGTGCAACCGCGTCTTAATGCGCAGGGCTGTCTGGTTGTGCACCAGCTGCTCCCACCATTTGCCCACCACGTATTCCGGGATGTAGACCACGATCAAGTCCCGTGGCGCGTCCTGGCGCAAGGTCTTGATGTGGTTGATCAGCGGTGTCAGCGTTTCCCGGTAGGGACTCGCCAACACAGTCAACGGTACCGGGATGGACAGCCTGGCCCAATCCTCAATGGTGGTCTGGGTTTCCGCCGCATCGACGTCCACCGTGACGGCTTCCAGTGTTGATGGCCTGGACGCCCGGGCAAAGGCGACGGCACGGATGACCGGCTTGCGCACGTGGGAGACCAAGATCACCGCATGGATGCGTGCCGGGAGGGACTTGATCGAGGTGGCGTCCTCCACGGCGAGCTCCTTGGCCACGTTGTCGTAGTGCGAGCGGATGCTCCACATGATGACGAACAGGATGGCCATGGCCAGCAGCGCAATCCAGGCGCCCTGCTCAAACTTGGTCACCAGGACAATGAGCAGCACGGTCAGCGTCATGCAGAAGCCGACGGTGTTGATGACGCGTGAGCGCATCATCTTGAACCGCACGGAGCGGTCCTTGACCTTGAGCAGCTCGCGGGTCCAGTGCCGGATCATGCCCAGCTGGCTGGCCGTGAAGGAGATGAACACGCCCACAATGTAGAGCTGGATGAGCCGGGTGACGTCGGCGTTGAAGGCGATGATCAGCACAAGTGCCCCGGCGGCCAGCAGCAGCACGCCGTTGCTGAACGCCAGCCGGTCCCCGCGGGTGCGCAGCTGGCGGGGCAGGTAGCCGTCCTGCGCCAGGATGGAGGCCAGCACGGGGAAGCCGTTGAACGCGGTGTTGGAGGCAAAGACCAAGATGGTGCCCGTGGCCGCGACGATCAGGAAGAACGGGAAGGAGCCGGCACCGAAAATGGTGGACGCGATCTGGCTGATGGACGGGTTTTGCACATAGTCCGCCGGCGGGGCCACCCCGTTGACGAGGAACTCGGTGTGCGGATCGGCCACGATGTGCACGCCGGTGGCGTTGGCCAGGAACAGGATGCTGGCCATCATGCCGGCGGCGATGGCGCCCAGCAACAGCAGCGTGGTGGCCGCGTTCTTGCTCTTGGGCTTGCGGAAGTTCGGCACGCCGTTGCTGATGGCCTCCACGCCCGTCAGCGCAGCAGCTCCCGAGGAGAAGGCGCGCAGCAGCAGGAAGGCGCCGGCCAGTCCCACCAGGCCCTGGTTGAAGGCGGCCTCGGGAACGATTTCAAAGTCGGCCGACGGCGCCCGGCCCAAGGTGCCCGTTGCCGCCTGGAACAATCCGGCGGCGGTCATGGCGAAGATGCAGAACATGAAAATGTAGGTGGGCACGGCGAAGACGGTGCCGGCCTCCTTGATGCCGCGCAGGTTGACCAGCGCCAGCACAATGACACCGACGACGGCGATCACGGCCTGGGTGCCGTGCCAGCCGGGAATCGCCGTGGCCAGGTAATTCGCGGCCGAAGACATGGACACCGCAACCGTCAGGACGTAGTCCACCATGAGGGCCGAGGCCACGGTCAGTCCGGCACTCTTGCCCAGGTTCACCGTGGCGATCTCGTAGTCGCCACCGCCTGAGGGGTAGGCATGAACGTTTTGCCGGTAGGAGGCAACCACCGTCAACAGGACCACCATGACGGCCAGTCCCACCCACGGTGAGAGCGACACGGCGGCCACGCCGGCCAGGGCCAGCGTCAGCAAAATTTCGTCAGGGGCGTACGCCACCGAGGACAGTGCGTCGGAGGCAAACACCGGCAGGGCGATGCGCTTGGGCAGCAGCGTATGGGCGAGCCTGTCGTTGCGGAACGGCCGCCCCACCAGAACCCGCTTGAGCGCGTTGAAAAAATTCAGCACGCGGGTAACGCTAGCACCCCCGGGGCGCCAGCACCCGCAAAGCCGCCGGCAGCACCGTCACGGCCGCTGCAGCCGTCTTCCCGACGCCGCTCCTGCCGCAATGTTTGCGGCGCCGTTGCCGTGCTGTTTGCGGCGCCGTTGCCGTGCTGTTGGGGGCGCCGTTGCCGTGCTGGTGGGGGCGCCGTTGCCGTGCTGGTGGCAGGGCCGTGACAGACTGGACTCCTTGCACCGAACCGTCACCCAGCCACGGTCAACTTGACCATCAGGGGCGCGGCAACGTGGAATTGGATCCGCACCGCATGCCACAGCATGCGGGAGAACCAGCACAGCCGCGGCGCACGCCGTCGCACTGCTTTGAGAAGGAGCATCAGTGGCACACTTTGTGATCATGGGCTGTGGCCGTGTGGGGGCGACCCTGGCGCACACCTTGGAGGATTCCGGACACTCGGTGGCCATCATCGACCAGGACGAGCGGGCCTTCCGGCGCCTGCGCACGGGTTTTGCCGGCCGGAAGATCACCGGCGTCGGCTTTGACAGGGACACCCTCAGTCAGGCCGACATTGAAAGCGCCTACGCCTTCGCCGCCGTCTCCAGCGGTGACAACTCCAACATCCTGGCAACCCGGGTGGCCCGCGAAACTTTCCATGTGGAACACGTGGTGGCCCGCATCTACGACCCCGGCCGGGCTGAGATCTACCAGCGGCTGGGCATCCCCACAGTCGCGGCCGTGCGGTGGAGTGCCGATCAGGTACTGCGCCGAATCCTTCCCGAAACAGCCATCAAGGGTGACTTCAGGGAGCCTTCAGGCCGTTTGTTCCTGACCGAATTGTCCCTGCATCCGGGCTGGATAGGCCGGCACATCCTGGACATTGAAGCTGCCGCACGGCTTCGTGTGGCTTACTTGACGCGCTTTGGGGAAGGCATGCTGCCGGGCCCCGACACCAGTTACCAGCAGGGCGACACAGTGCATGCCATGATTGTCGGTGCCAAGTCGGCAGAAATTGCCCACATCCTTTCCAACGCACCCGAGAAGGAGATCTGACATGCTTGTTGTCATTGTTGGGGCAGGCAGTGTGGGATGCTCCATCGCGAAGGAACTGCTGTCCAACGGCCATGAGACGCTGCTGATTGATCCCAAACCGGAAGTCATTGGAAAGAGCGGCCTGCGCGGGGCACGGTGGCTGGTGGGCGACGCCTGCGAGATCAGCACCCTGCGCGAGGCAAAGCTGGAAGAGGCCGACGTGGTGGTTTCTGCCACCGGCGACGACAAGGTCAACCTGGTGGTCTCCCTGTTGGCAAAGTCCGAGTTTGGTGTGGGCCGCACAGTGGGGCGCGTGAACAACCCCAAGAACGACTGGATGTTTGATGATTCGTGGGGTGTTGACGTGGCTGTCAACACCCCACGGCTCATGACCGCCCTGGTTGAGGAGGCCGTGGAAATCGGCGACCTGGTCCGGCTGCTGACCCTGCAAACCGGTGTCGCGTCCCTCGTGGAGTTTACGGTGCCGACCGATTCGCACGTAATAGGCCAGACGGTTGGCACCATTACGTGGCCTCACGATTCAACACTCGTAGCCATCCTGCGCGACGAAGCGCCGATCACGCCCAGCCCCGACGACGTCGTGGAGGGCGGCGACGAGCTCTTCTTCATCACCACCATCGTGGCGGAAAAGGATCTGCGCAGCCTGCTCTCGGCCCGCTGACGGCCAGGAACAGCTGACGGACGCTGCGGCGCCCCGATTTGCGCGCCCGTTCCCCGCTTCCGCGCCCGGTCGTACGACAGCGGAAGTGGGGGCGGTAGCGGAAGTGGGGAACAGCTGGCGGACGCTGCGGCGTCTCGATTTGCGCGCCCGGTCCCCACTTCCGCGCCCGGTCGTACGGCAGCGAAAGTGGGGGACGGCAGCGAAAGTGGGGGACTGCAGCGAAAGTGGGGGACGGCAGCGAAAGTGGGGGACGGCAGCGAAAGTGGGGGGCAGCAGCGGAAGTGGGGAGCCACAGCGGAAGCGGGAATGAACGACGCGGACTAAACGTGAAGACCGGCAACCGGCAACACAGGTCAGCAGCGCAGGTCCGAAAGACAGGTCAGCAGCGCGGGTCAGCAGCGCCGGTCAGCCCTCGCCGGCGTCTTCGCTGACAGGTCGGCTGACCAGCCAGGCAATCCAGAGACCGAACGCATACAGCGGCACACCCATGATGAGGCGCATGGCGCCGAGGGCGTCGACCTGCCCGCTCAGGTACAGCGGCAGCTGCACGACGAGCCGGGCGGCCATGACGCCCACCAGGATCCAGGTGGCCACCCGGTAGGCCCGCAGGCGTTCGGGTTTCGCCCGCCAGCCCACCCCGTCATTGCGCGCATAACCGAACAGCAGCCCCAGCACCGGCCAACGAACGGCGATGGAGACCAGCATGGCCAGAATGTAGCCGGCGTTGGTGAGGAACCCGATCAGGTAAAAGTTCTCGGCCTTGCCGGTTTGCATCGCCAGAAACGCTGAAAGTGCGACGCCGGCAATTCCGGCCAGCGCCTGCGTCAAGGGGGTTCGTTGAATAATCCGGGCCACGAGAAAGACGGCAGCCATGGCCACCGATCCCACCAGGGCGCTGGTCAGGTCCCGGGTCAGGGTGAAGATGACCAGAAAGACGAGCCCGGGCAGCACACTTTCGGCGATGCCACGGATGCCTCCGGCTGCGGCGAGCAGGTCAATGTGACCGTTTTCCTTGCGCACCAGCGGATTCTTGGCCGCCATTTCCTGGGCGATCTCAGCAAAACTGCCTGTCGGCTTCTCCGCCGGCGGGTGCTCTTCGGGGTTTTGCTGGCTCAACTAGCTCTCCTGGATTCCAATGATTTCGTAGCGTGGGTTGTACATGGTGGGCAGCCCCTCACGCAGGGAAACCATGCCCTCGACCCGCAGACCGGTGCCGGCAACAATGCCGGGAACCCGCCGTCGGCCGATCCAGACGAGGCGCAGCCGGTGGTTGCGGCCGTCGTCAACGAGCCGGTGGAATTCCTTGTCGATGATCACCACCGAGTACGACGGCGCCGAAGTCTCCGGCAGGATCGTCACCGAATCAATGACGCCTGAACATATGGCGCGTCCGCGCGCCGGAAGGTCACTGATGGCCGTTATGCCAGGCGGGTCCCCATAGTGCGAGGGTGAGCGCGGTTGAGGGGACAAGATCAGCCGATCGCCGTGATTTCGGGGCCCCGGCGCGGCGGTTCCGCGCCCTGTGCCGGCGCTTCCTCGCTTGCAGCCATGCCATCCTGGGGTCCGGCGACAGCGTCCTTGGGCAGGCGCAGCAGCAGCAGGTCGCGAGGGGGCATGGGCACTTCGCCGCGCACCACAACGACGCCGCGGAACAGGTCTTCCAGCTCGACGGCGGCGGCCCGGTCAAGCGCTGCGTCGCCGCCGAGGACGCCGCGCAGGAACCAGCGCGGGCCGTCGACACCGAGGAATCGGGCCACCCGGAAGCCCATGCTGCCGTCGGCGCCCTGTGCGGGAACCTTGGCAAGGATTTCCTTGCCGAAGGTGCCGTCAAGGATTTCGATTTCTCCGCCCTGTGAACCAACGGACAAGCCGATTTCTTCACGGATGTCCCGCCACAGCCTGTCCGAGCGTGAGGCTGTGAAAGCCTGCAGCTGAAGGCTTGAGCCGTTCAGGTCCAAGGTCACGGCGATGACCCGGTTGGTGCTTTCCTCGACCTCCAGGCGCAGGGAGAGGCCCTCGCGCGGGGTGATCAGGAGGGCACCCAGGTCGACGTAACCGTCGGTGCTGGCGACCTCGGTCTCGTCGAGAGGGCCGTGCACGGTCCTGTCATACGCGGTGTCGGAGGGATCCGGGGGAAGGTCCAGCTTTGCTGCGCCCGCATTCCCGACCGACGTACCGGCGTCGCCCAGTTCAGTCGCCGCAGGGTCCTGCTGCTCGAACTGGTCCGCATTCTTTTTCTTATTCTTACCGAACCCAAAAGCCATGGGATTAAAGACTCCTTGTAACGAGGGATGGATGAGGGATGCCCGTGGTGGCGCCCAAATCAGCTGTGCGGGGCCGGGCTGAATCCACCCGTGGATCCGAAGCCGCCGGTGCCGCGCGTCGAGTCGGGAAGTTGCGCCACCTCGATGAATTCGGCACGCTCCACGCGCTGAATCACCATTTGTGCAATTCTATCGCCCCGGGACAAGGAGATGGAATGGTGCAGGTCCGTGTTCAGCAGCGTCACAGACAGTTCCCCGCGGTAGCCGGCATCCACGGTGCCCGGACTGTTGACGATAGTCAAGCCCTTCGTGGTGGCCAGGCCGGAGCGGGGGTGGATCAGGGCGGCGAAACCAAACGGCAGGGCAATGCTTACGCCGGTGGGGACCAGGGCCCGCTCCCCTGGCGCCAGCACGACGTCGATGCGGGTGCGCAGATCCGCCCCGGCATCCCCAGGATGGGCGTAGCTGGGAGGCTCGATCCCATCGTCAAGCATGTGCAGCTGCACGCGCATGGTTGCGGGGTTGTTGCTGTCAGGGTTTTCTTGGTCTGTCTCGTGGCTCACAACAGGACACTCTATCTCGAACCCGAACGCCTGCGCTTTCCCTCTCAAGGTGAAAAGCCGGCCGAAAGATGAAAAGCTGGACCCATGTCATCCCCTACGCCCTCAAGCGCAACATCCCCAGCAACGGCCATCTACACCGAGAAGCTCTGGCCCAATCTTTGGGGCTGGGTGATAGTGGTGGGGCTGTCGGCCGCGGGAATCCTGATTTTCATTCCCATCAGCCCGTTGGCGGGCTACATTGCATTCTTTGCGCTGTTGATCATCCAGACGGCGGTGCTGATCGCGTCCACGCCCACGATCTGCGTGACTCCGCAGTCGCTTCAGGTGGGCCGGGCCCACATTGAACGCGAATTTGTGGGCGAGGTCTCCATCTACCACGGCGACGACGCGACGGCCCAGCGGGGCATCAGGCTCAATGGTTTGGCCTACCTGTGCATCCGGGGCTGGATCAAGCCCGTTGTGAAGATTGAGATCACGGATCCAGCAGACCGAACACCGTACTGGCTGACCTCGACCCGCAATCCGGAGTACCTGGCCGCAGCATTGAACGGCACTGTGAACCTCGACTCCACCAACGGCTAAAGCCAGGCAGTGACCTTGTTAAAGCAGTGCGGCCCGCCGTCATGGCGGGCCGCACTGCTTCAACTTTTAGGTGCGCCAACAGCGCCCAGCCTTCGCCAACAGCGATCAGCCTTCGCAGTCCCGGCAATACAGCTGGCCGTTCTTCTCCCGCTTCAGCTGGGAGCGGTGGCGTACCAGGAAGCACGAGCTGCAAGTGAATTCGTCGGCCTGCTGCGCCAGGATCTCGCGCTCCATTTCCTCAGGCGCCAGCTCTGCGCCGGGAAGGGCATAGATTTCGGCCAGTTCAGTCTCGGCAAGGTCGATCAGTGCGTCCTTGGGCATGGCTGGTTTTCCATCGACAGCGTCGCCGGCACCGCCAAAGCAGTTGCTCCGTGGTTTGGTGCGCGGCCGCTGGTAGCCGGTGGTCATTGGTGCTCCCTTGAAATATCCGGATGTTTCCACAACCGGGTGAGGCAAATAGTAAACACTGCAAACACCCTAAAATGGAAACCGGATGTTGGCACCACGGCGGCAGCCCGGTTCGCAACAGGCTTAAGATCTACCGTTTGGGGCTGGTTTTGGCGGGAAATTCCAGATTTTTGCAGGCAAGTCACGCCACGCCTGGTTCGGTAGTAGGAAAACGGGTGTATCAGTGGCAAAGTTTCGAAGTGAACGAAAAGACTTTTGGGAGGACGGCATGGCTGATCTGCGGCTAGTGGGTGTCCACGAAGACGGCAGTCATCTGCTTCTCAGTGGGCCCAACGGAGACAATTATCTGCTGCCGCTGGACGAGGCGCTGCGCACGGCTGTGGTCAGGAGTCCCCACCACGGTCCCCGCAAGCCGGTTCGGGCCACGGCACGGATGACACCGCGGGAGATCCAGTCAATGATCCGTGCCGGCTCCACCGCGGCACAGGTCGCAGAGGTTTCAGGGCACACCATCGACCAGATCCGCCGCTATGAGGGCCCGGTTTTGGCTGAGCGCGACTACATCGCCAGCCAGGCCCGCAAGGTTGAAGTGGCCCCTGCTGCCAGCCACAGCGATAGTTACCGTTCCACCTTTGGGGACAATCCGGCCACGTTGGATGAGATGGTGCGCCACAGGCTCAGTGCCTTTGGCATCGATCCGAAGTCACTGGTGTGGAATGCTTGGCGCGATGAAACGGGCGGCTGGAGCGTCAGCGCGGATTTTGAACCCGGGACCCAGTGGGCGGCCAACAGCATTGGCGAACCGGCCCCTGCCCTGTGGCGCTTCCACCCGGCCCGGAAATCTCTCCACAACGCGAACCGTTGGGCCCAGCAGCTCAGCGAGATGGAACCCCTGGACAGTCCGGTTCCGGAGCGGCGGCTCAGCGCCGTTGTCGACCAGCCCTTTGACGTGGAGGCTGCCGGCCCCGAAGACGGCAAACCGGTGGAGGCCTCCCCCGCCGCCGAAGAGGCTGCAGCCCCCGAGGCGCACGCAGGCCACGGCCTGTTGGACATGCTGCGCTCACGCCGCGGACTGCGCTTGGGCCTTGATCATGACGGCGATGACGAACTGGCCACCATGATCGGCAACCACGTTCCGGGAGCGCATCCTCATGATGCGGAGCTGTACGCGGATCCGGTGGCGGAGCCCGAAGCCCAGGAAGCTGCACCGGAACAGCCTGGCGCTGACCGGGTTCGCAGCGCCCCGTTCCTGCAGTTGGCACCGCGCCTGGCCGAAACCGACGAACCGGCATTGTCCGCTGTGGACAGTGAGGCGGAAGTCAGCACGGAGACCCGCGAAGTGATTCCCTCGGGCGAAGCGTCCGCGGCACTGCCCTCCGCGGCAACAGCAAACGCGGTTGAAGAGCCTTCGGCGGCGACGGCACTGGGCACTCGGGCAGCACACGCCCCCGCTGAAGCACCCGCAACGGGGTCAGCAGCTGAGGCCGACAGCGGCCCCAGCGACAGTGAGGTTGCCGCCCGCCTGGAACGCAAGGCTGCCGGGAAACCCAAGCGTTCCAGTGTTCCCAGCTGGGATCAAATCGTCTTTGGCACCAAGGGCGACTGATAGCCCGCCCCTGACTGCCCCTGCGGCCGCCCGTCGGCGAAAACCAGGGGCAGCTCCGTTGGGCTCCTGCCCATGCTGAGAGCGCCGGGGCAGGGAGGTAACGCCGCCCACCCCGCCCGCGTGTCAGCGGCGGCGCTGGCCCTTGGCGCTCTTGGGTGTCACGGGGATGCGCAGCAACGGCACTTCGCGCTCGGCCTTGGTGACAGACCCGTGCTGGCCCACGACCTCCATGGCTGCGGCCCGCACGCGGCGCAAATCGTAGAAGGCAATGCTCTCCCTGGCCAGCACCAGCACGTCACCGATCCTTGCACTGACGGTCTCGGAAACCTCGCCGAAGTAGCCGGCAGCGATGGCTTGCTCCCGGGTCAGCACCCAGGCGAGCTTGCCGTAGCGCTCGAGCCAGGCCTTCACAAGGGTGCGCCGGCACTCCGGCGTGGCGTCCGGTTCAAGATACAGGTGCACCATGCGTGGTTCGCCCGCCGTGTGCCTGACGCCGTCGACAAGTTCCGGGTGCACAGAAAAGTCCACCCGGCCCGAGCGGGGAACATCCACCATGCCATGGTCGGCGGTCAGCAGGATCAAGGTGTTGGCGGGGGCCGTGGCGGCCAGCCGCTTCATGCCGGCGTCGAGCTCCTCCAACTGGTGCTCCCACTGCGGGGAGTCGGCACCATGGGCGTGCCCGGCCTTGTCCAACTCGCTCCAGTACAGGTACACGAGCGCCTTGGGCGTAGCGGCCAAGGCCTCCACGGCGGCCTCAACCCGGGCGTGCGTGGAAGTGGCGCCACGGAAGTCGCTGCCGCGCAAGGCCGCCTTCGTCATGGCAGAATCCGCAAAGTGCGGCAGGCTGACGGTGGTCACCGGAATCGTGCCACGCAGCTTTTCAAACACCGTGGGAAACGGCTGCCAGCGCAGCGGGTCGACGCCGGCGTCCCAGTTGCCCAGCAGGTTCACCACCTTGTCCTGGCCGG
>JBBSQT010000045.1:0-10790 GCA_038243775.1 Actinomycetales bacterium
AACGCACTGTGGGACGCTGGCCCGCTTCCGGGGGACCGGATAGCGGTGGTTGGCGCCGGCATGGTGGGGTGCTGTGTGGCCCGCCTGCTCGCCGGCATTCCGGGCGTCACCGTGGAGATGTTCGACGTCGATCCCGCCAAGGCGACCATCGCAACCGCCCTTGGGGTGGGCTTTGTGACGGTGCCCGTCGGGGATGGCAACGAGATAGCTGATGACGGGGCAGCCGGCAAAGAAGCAGCTGGCCGGGGCACCTTCGACCTCGCCTTTCACACGAGTGCAACGTCCGCCGGCCTCCAGCTGGCCCTGGAACTGCTGGCACCCGAGGGGGAGGTGCTCGAGCTGAGCTGGTACGGGGACTCTCCTGTGACGGTGGCTCTGGGCGGCATGTTTCATTCCTCCCGGCTTGCGGTCCGCTCGAGCCAGGTGGGCGCCGTCGCCCCGGCCCGCCGCCGCAACCGCACCGCCGGGCAGCGCCTTGAGCTCGCCCTGAAGCTGCTTCAGGATCCGGCCTTCGACGCCCTTCTGAGCGGCTCATCCCCGTTTGCCCAGTTGCCGCAGGCCATGGCGGAGCTGGCGGACGGACGGTTGTCCGCACTGTGCCACACCCTTTCCTACGGCGATCTTCCCGCGAAGGAGCCATGAAGCCATGTTCAGTGTGAGCGTCCGGGACCACATGATGATCGCCCACAGCTTCCAGGGCGAGGAGTTTGGCCCCGCCAGGAAACTGCACGGCGCCACCTACGTCATTGACGCCACGTTCAAGCGGGAAACCCTCGACGGGAACCACACCGTGGTGGACATCGGGCTGGCAGCAGCTGAACTGCGCGCCATCGTTGGGGCGCTGGGATACCGCAACCTCGACGACGAGGCGGACTTCGCGGGCATCAACACCACCACGGAGGTGCTCTCGCAGGCCATCGCCGACAGGCTGGCTGAGAGGATCCACGCCGGCGCGTTCGGTCCGGGTGCGTTGGGACTGGCAGGGATCATGGTGACGTTGCACGAATCGCACATTGCGTGGGCCAGCTACGAGCGTGAACTGTGAGTGAAGCCTGCACCGTGCACTTCCTGGTCCCGGACGGGATAGACAACCCGGCCCGGCCCAGCGGCGGCAACGTGTACGACCGCCGCCTGTCCACGGCACTGGCCTCCCTCGGCTGGAAGGTGATTGAGCATCCGCTGGCCGCAGGGGGGTCCCTCCCCAGCCCTGGCGACTCGCTCGCCGCGCTGCTCGCCGGCCTGCCTAACGGCGCACTGGTGCTCATCGACGGCCTCCTTGCCCTGACCGGGACCAGCCTCCCGCTCCACACAGACCGCCTGCGCGTGGTGGTTCTCGTCCACATGCTCTTTGCCAACACGGACGACGGCGGCACCCGGTTTGCCGTGGAACGCACAGTCCTGCGGTGTGCGGCAGCCGTGGTCGCCACGAGCTTCTGGACGAAACGGCTGATCGTCCACAGACACGGTGTGGCTCCGGGGAGAATTGCCGTTGTCGAACCCGGAACAGACAGGGCCCGGCTGGCCCGGGGGACAGCTGACGGTCGGGAATTGCTGTGCGTTGCGCCGGTCACCGCAGCCAAGGGGCACGGAAGCCTGGTTGGCGCCTTGATGCTGGTTGCGGACTGTCAATGGCACTGCACGTGTGCCGGTGCCCTGGACCTCGATCCCGCCTTCACCCGAACACTGCGCGAGCGGGCGCAGCAGGGCGGGATCGCGGAGAGGGTGGATTTCCCCGGCGCACTGGGGGCCGCGGAACTGTCCGCCCGCTACGCAGCGGCCGACGTTTTGGTGCTCGCCTCCCGGAGTGAAACCTACGGCATGGTGGTCACCGAAGCGCTCGCCCGCGGGATTCCCGTGATTGCCACGGAAGTGGGCGGCATACCCGAAGCGATGGGCCGGGGCCCGTCCGGGAAGGTTCCCGGCCTGCTGGTGCCACCCGATGACCCGGCCGCGCTCGCAGCCGCCCTGCGCCGGTGGTTTGGGGACGCGGAACTGCGCAAAGTGCTGCGCCATGCAGCCAGGCAGAGGCGGGAAACACTGGAAAGCTGGGACGGTGCTGCCCAGCATTTGAGTGACGTTTTACGCCCGTTGCATGTGGCCGGGGCCGCCGGCACCACTTGGGCCGCCGGCACCACTTGGGCCGCCGGCACGGAGCGGGGCCCGAAATGAGCAGGTCAACCCTTCATGGTCCAGAAGCGCCGGAACCCGCAACGCGTGCGTGGAAAACCGCATGGCGGTGGCTGCAGCCGCTCGGCGGTGCCGCGGTGCTTGCCGCACTGCTTTGGTCCTTGGGCACCGGGCCGTTCCTTCACGGCATCAAGGCAGTCGATGCACGGACGCTTGCCGCGGCCGGGGCCATCATGTTTGTGACCACGCTCTGCAGCGCGTGGCGGTGGCGGCTGGTGGCCGGCGGCTTGGGTCAGCAGATCCCGTTCCGGGCAGCCGTTGCTTCCTGTTACCGCTCGCAATTCCTGAACTCCGTGCTGCCCGGCGGTGTTGTGGGCGACGTGCACCGGGGCGTGGTGCAGGGGCGAACGTCCGGAGGTGTGGGGCGTGGGCTGCGCGCCGTCGTCTGGGAACGTGCCGCCGGACAGGCGGTGCAACTTGTGCTTGCGGTTGCGGTGTTGGCTGTTCTCCCTTCCCCCCTTCACCGGCTGGGCGGTGTCCTGGCCGTCGTCCTGCTCGTGGTGGGCGCAGCGGCCCTGGTGCTGGTGCAGCTGCATTCCGCCGCAGGGTCGATGCGGTGGGGGCCTGCCCTGCATGCCATCGCAGCGGATATCCGCCAGGGACTGCTCAACCGCCGCACCGCCCCCGGAGTTGTTCTCGCATCCACAGGCGCCGTCGCGGGATACACGGCTGTTTTCCTCATGGCGGCGCGCGCTTCGGGAGTGGAGGCCGCCGTGCCCGAGCTCGTGCCCCTGGCAGTGTTCGTGCTGCTGGCCATGTCGGTGCCTGCCAACATTGCCGGTTGGGGCCCGCGTGAAGGAGCAGCGGCATGGGCCTTCAGCGCGGGGGGACTGGGAGCAGCTCAGGGGGTGAGCGCCGCCGTCGTCTATGGGGTGCTGTCCTTCGCCGCACTCCTCCCGGGAGCAGCTGTTGTGGTGGTGGACTGGGCCCGTCGCCGACGCGTGGCAACCGCACCGGCGCAGTGCGGAAACCAAGGTGGATCCCATGCCTGAACGCCCGTACACGCTGTTGAGCTGCGCCATGTCGATTGACGGTTATATTGACGACGCCACCACGCGCCGTCTGCTGCTCTCCAACGAGGACGATTTTGACCGGGTGGATGCAGTGCGTGCCTCCTGCGACGCGATCATGGTGGGCGCCCGGACCATCCGCGGGGACAACCCGCGGCTGCTGGTCCGCAGCAGCACCAGGCGGGAGGCCAGGCTGGGACGGGGACTGCCGGCGTCGCCCATGAAAGTCACGGTCACCGGCGGGGGGCGGCTGGACCCGGCCGCCGCATTCTTTACGGCAGGCGCGGGCGGCAGGCTTGTGTACTGCCCCAGCCGCTGCGTGAACGGGGCCCGCGAGCGGTTTGGCGACGTGGCAACCGTGGTCGACGGCGGCCCCCGGGTTCTGATGGCCGCGCTGAGCGAGGACCTGCATGCCCGCGGCGTGCGCCGGCTCATGGTTGAGGGCGGGGCGCAGATCCACACGCAGTTCCTTGCTGAGGGACTGGCCGACGAGCTGCAGCTGCTGGTGGCGCCGTTCTTCGTGGGGGATTCCAAGGCGCCACGGCTTGCCGGGGACGGGGCCTTCCCTTGGCATTCCGGCCGCCCGGCCCGGCTGGCGGAGGTGCAGGCCATCGGCGACGCCGTGCTGCTGCGCTATGCCCTTTCCGGAAGGTTCGACGCCGGTGCGGGCGGCTAGATGCCGGGCACGGTGCGGGGCCGGACGATCAGCCACAGGGCCGCCATGGCCAGCAAAGTGCAGCAGCCCATGATGATGGCCATGGGGGTGGCCGTGGTGACGCCGATGAAGCCAACGACAGGGGTGATGATGCCGGCGAAGCCAAAGGTCGTGGCACCCAGCAGCGAGGCGGCCGTGCCGGCCTGGCTGCCGTTACGGGCCAGTCCCAGGACCTGCACCGAAGGGAACATGAAGCCGGTGGCGCAGATGAAGAACCACAGCGGCACCACGACGCCCCACAGGCCAAGTCCCAGCTGGTCGCAGGCAATCATGGCCACGGCGGCCGCCACCTGTCCGGCCGTGGCCCAGGCAATGACCCATTGGGGTCCCTTGTGCCGCATGATCCGGGCCGCGGCCTGGACACCGGACACCACACCCACGGAGTTCACTGCAAAGAGGTAGCCGTATTGCTGCGGCGTGAAAGCAAAGGTGGTTTGGAACAAGAAGGTTGATGCGGAGAGATAGGTGAAGAGCGCAGCGAAGTTCAGCCCGCCCACTAAGAGCGTGCCAACAAAGATCCTGTCCCTGAACAAGGCCCGGTAGCGCTGGGCAACACTGACGCCGTCGGACCTGCGCTTTTCAGGTGGAAGGGTCTCGATGATGAACACAGACGCGGCCGCCACCACCAAGGCGCCATAAGCGGCAAGGAACCAGAAGATGCCGGGCCAGTCCATGATCCCCAGCAGCTGCGAACCGATGACGGGGGCCAGGATCGGGGCCATGCCGTTGACCAGGGCCATGCGGGAGAGCATGCGCACCAGCTGGTAGCCGCCAAAGAGGTCACGGACCATGGCCATCGCCACCACGCCGCCGCCGGCGGCACCGATGCCCTGCAGCACGCGGAACACGCCCAGCATGGTGATGTCGGTGGACATGGCCGCACCAATGGAAGCCAGCACGTGCAAGGCCGTGGCCAAAATCAGCGGCATCCGCCGCCCGAACCTGTCGCTGAACGGACCCACGATCAGCTGCCCGGCCGCAAAACCAATGGTCGTGGCCGTCAGGGTGAGCTGGACCGCAGAGGCGCTGACACCGAATTCCTCCCCGATGACGGGAAAGGCGGGCAGGTACAAATCGATCGTGAAAGGGCCAAGTGCTGTCAACAGCCCCAGCACCAGGATGTAAATGAGCTTTTGCCGGCGGGTCAGGGAGTCGCCAGGGTGGGCAGTGATGGTCAAGAAGGGAATCCTCAGGGAAATTGGTCCGTGCGCAATTGCGGGGTCCGGCACAAACTTAAAATGCCCGGGATCTAATATTAAGCGTTATTTGGCATTGCACACAGCGGCCGGGCAAACTGTGTTTCGATTCACAAGAAATGCCGGCGCTGGTGCCGCCTTTACTGTTCCGTAACAAAGTGCGGGACCGGCGGAGACCGCGGAGTCGTGGATGAATGGTAATTTTGTGCATACGGCGATATCCGCGTAACGGTGTCGCGAAGATTTCGGGTTCGTGCACTCCTTGTCACCCAAGCTGCACGGACCCTCATTTTGGAGGCGATCTCAGTGACGGTAATGCAAACAGAGATGCATGTCGCAGTAGAGAAAAACCCGGCCACCGGCGGCTCAGCGCTGGTGGAGACCGTCAAGACAGCTGCGCGGCTGGTTCCGCGCCAGCTCAATGATGAAGTTGAACTGGCAAAACTTGAACTGGGAGAGAAAAAATCGCGCCTGGGCGGTATTGCCATCTTCGGTGGGCTGGCCCTGGTGTTCCTGTTGCTGTTGGTCGTGGCCCTGGTGGTCGCCGCCATCGCCGGGTTGGGCACCGTGCTGCCTTTGTGGCTGTCGGCGCTGATTGTTTGCGCCGCGTTGCTGGTGATTGTTGGCAGCACCGCCCTGGTGGCGTATGGCAAGGTGAAGGCGCTTCTGCCGCTGCTTCCCGAGCACGCCTGGCGCGGCATCCGCCATGACGTGGGCATTGCCCGCCACGGCCGGGGTTTTGACCCGGCAACACTGGAAAGCAAACCGCTGAGCCGTGCGGAGAAGAAGGCCCGCGATGCTGCAGCCGCGGAGGCCAAGGCCAAGGCGGCGGCCGAACGCGCTGCCAAGGAAGCCGAACATGGCCCCCGCGCCAACACGGCCGAACTCATCAAGCGCACCACGGCCCGCCGTGAACACCTGCTGGTCCTGCGTGAGGATCTGGTGGTCGAGGCCGACGTCAAGAAGCAGGCCGGCCACTTCCTGGACACCGCCAAGCACAAGGCGAAGGAGAGCGCCCAGCAGGCGGCGGGAGGCGCCGTCGCACAGGCCGCTGCCACGGCCAGGGATCGCTGGAAGCCGCTGTCAGTATTCGCCGTGTCGGGCACCATCGCGCTGGTGCTGCTGCGAAGGTTGATGAACAAATAATTCCGCTCACCAACAACATTTAACCGCTGCCACGCATTCGATGGTGCACGGAACGGATCTTGCACACATGACCAGGGAGGGGGCTGAAATGCCCGAGGCTTCGTCCACGCACCGGGAGAGCTCCAACGCCATCCTGACCATTCCCAACATCATTACGATTGTGCGTTTCCTGGGCACCCCCTTGTTCGTCTGGCTGGTGCTGGCACACCACGAATATGGTTGGGGTGTTTTTGTGCTGGCCGTGATGGGCTGCACCGACTGGATTGACGGATTCGTCGCCCGCAAGCTCAACCAGACCTCCCAGCTGGGCCGCCTCATGGATCCCTTGGCCGACAGGGTGGCGCTGGTCGCCGTCATCGTGACAATGGTGGTGGCCGGGTTGCTGCCGCTGTGGTTGTTGCTGCTGATGCTGATTCCCGACGTCGTTCTTCTGGCGGTGACCCTGTACTTCTTCCGTGGCGATGCAGGCCTGAAAGTCACGTTGCTGGGCAAGACCCGGACGGCGGCGCTCATGATTGGCACTCCCATGCTGCTGCTGGCCAGGGCGCTGGAATCCGACTTCACAGCCATTCTTGCCTGGGTGTTCCTGGCCGCTGGCATGGTCATGCACGTCATCGCCTTCACCCAATACCTGGTGGCGGTGACCGTCAAGCATCGCGAACTGCATCACCCGGCTGCAGCCACGACGGATTCCGCATGATGTGGGTTGCGGTGTTGTGCGCCGTGGCCGGAGCATTTTTCCTGGCTTTCGGGGCCCAGCGCCAAGGCAGCGCAGTGAAGAACAACACCGGTGGGCTGACCCTGGGCGGTTCCGGGTTCCTGCGCCTGTTGACAAACCCGCGCTGGATCCTGGGGCTGGTGCTGTTGGGCACGGGCACGGCCCTGAATGTGGTGGCCCTGACCCTTGGCACCCTGACGGTGGTGCAGCCCATCGGTGCCATAGCCCTGGTGATCACCACCATCGTGAATTCACGTGAGGAAGGCATCAGGCTGAACCGTGCCACGGTGGTCTCCATCACGGCGTGTGTCGCCGGAAGCGCGCTCTTTGTCCTGATGGCCGTGAACGTCGTGCGGGAAAACACCCATGTCACCGCGGGCGAGGAACTGACAGTGGTGCTGCTGCTGGCCATTGTCGTCATCTTCTTTGGGGGCACCTTCATGGTGTTCAAGCGGCGGTTGAAGTCTTTCTTCTTCATCCTCGGATCCGGAATGCTGTTCGGCTTTGTCGCGGTGCTGACCCGCATCATTTCCAAGCAGATTTTCGACCCCAATGGGCAATATCTGCTCAATGTGCAGTGGTACTCGCTGATCGCCATTGCCGCGGCGGGCGGGCTGGGCAGCTGGTTCGTCCAAAGCGCCTACTCCAACGGCCCGCCGGATTTGGTCATCGCAGGACTGACAGTGATCGACCCGATCGTTGGCATCGCCATCGGCATCACCATTCTTGGTGAGCTTCGCGACGATGTCCCCCCTGTCGTGGCGATTGCCATGGCCGGGGCTGCGATCCTTGCTATCGTGGGGGTCATCGCGCTGTCCAGACACCACCCGGATGTGGTTAAACGGCGGCGGGCCGCAAAGAAGCAACAACAGAAGTAGTCTGCCGGTCCCAGGACCTGGCCATCAGCCACCAGGAGTTTTATCTGTGACATCCACCCCGGGTAAAGCTACCCAAAAACCACTCACCATCTTGATCGCGGCTGACACCTATCCTCCGCACATCAACGGGGCTGCGCAGTTCTGCCTCCGGCTGGCCTCCGGCATGACCGCCAGGGGCCACGACGTCCATGTGATGGCCGGACGCGGCGACGGCGGCCCCATGTTCACCGAACATCGCCCCGAAGCCACGGTCCACCGCCTGCGGTCGCGCCCGGTGCCCACCCACGAATACTTCCGCATCTGCATGCCGTGGGAAATCAAGAAGGACATCACAGCGCTTTTCGACGTCATCATGCCGGATGTTGTGCATGTGCAAAGCCACTACATGATCGGCGAACACGTGGTGTATGAGGCAGCCCGCCGCGGCATCAGGATTGTGGCCACCAACCACTTCATGCCGGAGAACCTCAACCCGTTCCTGCCGTTCCCGCAGTGGTTCAAGAACATTGTTGGACGGGTCTCGTGGCGCGACATGGGCAAGGTCATGAGCAAGGCCGACGTCGTCACCACCCCCACGCCCCTGGCAGCCCAGGCCATGCACAAGAACGCGTTCCTGCGCAAGGTGCTGCCGCTGTCCAACGGCATCGACTCCGGCAACTACGAACTGGCCGAGGGCGAGATCGTGCCGCCCAACGAGCATCCGACAGTGGTGTTTGTGGGCCGGCTGGCTGAGGAAAAACACATTGACGTTCTCATCGACGCGATTGCCAAGACGCCTGCCGAACTTGACCTCCACCTCGTCGTGGTGGGCGGTGGCGAGGTCAAAAACGCGCTCAAGGCCCAAAGCGAGAAAATGGGGATGGCATCCCGGGTGAACTTCACCGGGCTGATCAGCGATGGGGAGTTGCGGAAGGTCTATCTCAAGGCCGACCTCTTTGTCATGCCCGGCACCGCAGAACTGCAGTCGCTGGTGACGTTGGAAGCAATGAGTGCCTCCACCCCTGTGGTCTTGGCGAACGCAATGGCACTGCCGCACCTGGTTGAAGACGGCGTCAACGGCTACCTGTTCAAGCCCAACGACAGCGATGACCTGGCGGAAAAAATAACCACCATTATGAGCCTGCCTCCCCAGGACCGTGCAGCCATGGGCGCGGAGAGCCACAGAATGGTGGCACGCCACGGCCTGGCCAAGACCCTGGACACCTTTGAAGACATATATCGTGGCGGCAGCTACGAGGATCACGCAGTTTAGGCGTGGACCCATTAGTATTGTGGGAGTGCTTTTCCCCTGTGCCATTCCGGGCAGGAGCGGGGAGCCTCGCATGGGGCCATAGCTCAGCTGGTTAGAGCGCGGGACTCATAATCCTAAGGTCCTCGGTTCAAGTCCGAGTGGCCCTACATGCAAGCCGCAGGTCGGAAACTCCGTTGAGGGGTTCCCGGCCTGCGGCTTTTCTCGTTTTGGCGGGAATGGGCAAAATTCACGCAACCGCTGCCGTTTGATGTTTTCGCGGTGGTTCGAACCACCGCGAAAGCCTCAAAGTGCAGGGAAAGTGTCAAAGTGCAGTGAAAGCCGGGGAGGGCCGGCCGTAACTCACGCGAGGGGTTCCGCGCTGCGGCTCTCTTTTGTCATGTTCTCCCCCCGGTGCCCTGCCGACGGGTGGTGTTGTGCCAGCCACCAATTTCCGATAAGTTACTGATGGGTAACAAGCCTCTTTTTATGAGCGGGCAAACCGCTGATCCCGCATGAATCAAGCAAAGGAATACCCTTGTCAAAGTCTGCGCCCGACATCAACAACCTTCCCTACGCTGATGGCGACTTCTATGGTTTTGAACAGCTGCTCTCCGACGGGGAGCGGGCCCGGCTTGGCGAAATCCGCGAATTCCTCGCCAAGGAAGTAAAGCCCATTGCCGTTGACTGCTGGAACCGTGCCGAATTCCCCATGGAGATCATCCCCAAGCTGGCAGCATTAAACATGATGAGCCCGGTCCACCGCCAGGGATATTCAAGCCTCTTTGCGGGCCTCGCCCACGCGGAATTCACGCGCGCCGACTCCTCCATTGCAACCTTCATGGGCGTCCACGACGGCCTGTTTACCGGAGCGATCGAAGCCCTCGCCTCCGAGGAACAGAAGGCAGCGTGGCTGCCCGAGATCTACGCCATGGAAAAGATCGGCGCCTTTGGCCTCACCGAACCCTTGGGAGGATCAGACGTTGCCGGCGGCACCCGAACCACTGCGGTTCGCGACGGCGACAGCTGGGTCCTCAACGGCGCCAAGCGCTGGATCGGCAACGCCACCTTCTCCGACTGGGTGGTCATCTTCGCCAAGGATGTTGCCGACAACCAGGTCAAGGCCTTCCTCGTCGACACCACGCTTCCCGGCTACAGCGCCACCAAGATTGAAAACAAGACAGCCCTGCGCACCGTCCAAAATGCGGACATCACGCTGGAAAACGTGGTGGTCCCGCACGGGAACAAGCTGGCCGGCGGCAACAGCTTCCGCGACGCCAACAAGGTTCTCAAGGTCACCCGCCTGGCCGTCGCCTGGCAGGCGGTGGGCCAGCAAATGGCCGCCTTCGACGTCGCCCGCCGCTACGCCGTGGAGCGCGAACAGTTTGGCCGTCCCATCGCCTCCTTCCAAATGGTCCAGGACCAGCTGGTGAAAATGCTCGGAAACATCGTTGCCTGCACCGGCATGATGGTCCGCCTTTCCCAGTTGGAGGACCTGGGCCAGGCCAAGGACGAGCAGTCGGCACTCGCCAAGGCCTTCACCACGGCACGCATGCGCGAGACTGTCGCCATGGGGCGCAGCCTCCTCGGCGGCAACGGCATTGTGACCGATTTCGAAATGGCCAAGATCTTCGCCGACGCAGAAGCCATCTACTCCTATGAGGGCACCTACGAAATCAACACCCTCGTCACCGGGCGGGCGATCACGGGCA
>JBBSQT010000046.1:0-10726 GCA_038243775.1 Actinomycetales bacterium
CCCGGCACCCGGCGGCGCGTTCATCCGCTATTCCTCGATCGGTCCCAGCCACGCGTTTGCGATCGTGCTGTGGGCTGACTCGTCATCGGAAGGGTGGAACATCCCGGCCAGCACATCGCGGTACAGCCTGCCCAGTTCGTTCCCGGCAAAGTAGCTGCCGCCGCCACTGACGCGGATGATCAGGTCCACCACCGTGCGGGCGGTTTCCGTGGCCCGAATTTTCAGCCCCACCATTTTCGGGAACCATTGGGCACCGTGGTTGACCAGGTTGTCCACGTCGCGCGCCACCGACTCCAGCTGCGGGTACAGCCCGTCCATGGCCAGCGCGGCATCGGCGATGCGCCAGCGGATGTCAGGGTCCTGCGCGTAACTCTTGCCCGTCTTCTGCGAACGGCGCTTGTGCACGGTCGCAACACCGATCGACAGCGCCCGCTCACCCAGCCCCGTATACACGGCCGCCAACAGCGTCTCGAAGCAGGCAAAGATGGAGAAAATCAGAGGGTCTGCGTTCGGGCCCACGGGAAGCTTCCGGAACACCCGGTCCGCCGGGGCCACCGCCCCCTCGAGCACCGTGGTGCACGACTGGCTGGCGCGCATGCCGAGCGTATTCCAGTCGTCCTTGATCGTGTAACCGGGTGTTTCGCGGGTGATGAAGGCGTGTACCAGCACCGGCTCGTCCCCCGTGGAATCCTTGCCGAAAACGCCCAGCCGGGTCCAGGCCGGTGAGAGCGAGGTGAAGATCTTCGTCCCGGTGAAGGAATAGCCGCCGCCGCCCTGGGGTACGGCCATCGTGTTGGAATCGAACAGCACCGAATCGTTGCCCGCCTCCGAGTTGCCAAAGGCAAATACCTCCCCGGCCACCGCCTCCGCCAGCACGTAGTGGAGGGAATCGTCCCCGCGCTGGTGGAGCAGATGTGCGACGCCGGTCCACACCAGGTGCATGTTGATCGCCAATGCGGTGGCCGGGGCTGCCCCTGCCAACCTGCGCTGCGCCGCGGCCGCCTGCTCCAGACCAAAGCCGAGCCCGCCGTCGTCCTCTGCGGCAAACATGCGCAGGTAGCCCTGCTCCTTCAGCTCGGCCAGGTCCTCGTGGCAGAACTCGTTGCGCTCGTCGTACCCCTTGGCACGGTCGCGGAAGCGCTCCAACAGCTCATCGGGCAGCAGTTCTTCCAGTGTCATGAGGGGATCCTTTTTCTTTCCATGTGGAGGGACCCACACAGGCCGGGTTGCCGGAAAATCGCGCCAGCGAACTGCCGGCCCGGCCGGTGGGGATTAGTAATTGCTCAGCAGGCGGTCCAGGACGCGGACCCCGAATTTCAGCGACTCGACGGGGACGCGTTCATCCACGCCATGGAACATCCCGGTGAAGTCCAATTCCGGGGGCAGCTGCAGCGGGGCGAAACCGTAGCCGGTGATGCCCAGACGGCCCAGCGACTTGTTGTCGGTGCCCCCGGACAGTGTGTAGGGAAGGACGGTGGAGCCAGGATCCTCGTGGTGGAGGGAATCGATCATGGCGTCCACGAGGTTGCCCGCGAACGGTGTTTCCAGCGAGACGTCATTGTGGATCGTGGTGATGTCGATGCCCTCGCCTGCCAGTTCGCGCACAATCTCCAGGACTTGTTCATGTTGGCCGGGCAGTGTCCGGATGTCGATCATGGCCTCGGCCGTGCCGGGAATCACGTTGGCCTTGTAGCCGCCGGAAAGGAACGTGGGGTTGGCCGTGTTTTGCAGCGTGGCCCCGACAAAGCGGGACACGGTGCCCAACTGGTTCAAAAGGGTCTGCGGGTTTCCCTCATCAAATTCAATGCCGGTCAGCTCAGAGACGCCTTCAAGGAATGCGCGCGTGGTGTCGGTGTACTCGATGGGCCATTCGTGGTCGCCGATGCGGGTGACGGCACGGGCCAGGCGCGTGACGGCGTTGTCCGTGTTGATGTGGGAGCCGTGGCCTGCCCGCCCGTGCGCGGTGAGGCGCAGCCACGCCAAGCCCTTTTCCGCGGTTTGCAGCAGGTAGGCGCGCTTGCCGTTGATGTCGGTGGAGAATCCGCCCACCTCGGAGATGGCCTCGGTGGCGCCTTCGAAGAGGTCCGGCCGGTTGTCCACGGACCAGCGGGCGCCGTAGGCGCCGCCGGCTTCCTCGTCGGCGAAGAAGGCGAAGACAATGTCGCGCTTGGGTTTGCGGCCTTCGCGCCCCATGGAGCGCATGACGGAAAGGATCATCGCGTCCATGTCCTTCATGTCCACGGCGCCGCGGCCCCAGATCAGCCCGTCGCGCTCTTCACCCGCAAAGGGGTCCACGGTCCAGTCCGATGCTTCGGCGGGAACAACGTCCAGGTGCCCGTGCACCACCAGCGCGGGAAGGGAGGAATCCGTTCCTTCAATCCTGGTGACAACGTTGGCACGTCCCGGTGAGGACTCATACAGCTCAGGTGAGAGCCCGGCCTCGGTTATCAGTGCCGCGGTGTGCTCGGCTATCGCCCGCTCGCCCGGTCCCTCATTGTCGGCGAAGTTGCTGGTGTCGAAACGGATGAGGTCGGCGCAGATACCCGCAACTTCATCCTCGGCCCTGACGGTGTTCACGGGGTGACTCCTTCGTTCATTGACATTTCATCCAGCCTACCTTTTGCTCTCTCCGGGCACCCGGCGCGGCAGGACAAAACGGGCAGGAACCTCAATTGTTGTTTCCGGCAAAAGTCATGCTATTGTTTTCATCGCTGCTGCAGGAAACAACGATTCAAGCGAGAGCAAGAATCATGTTCCTGCAATCACCTGCGCGGGTGGCGGAATGGCAGACGCGCTAGCTTGAGGTGCTAGTCCTGGAAACGGGGTGGGGGTTCAAGTCCCCCTCCGCGCACATCGAAGGACCCCTGGAAATCAACGATTTTCAGGGGTCCTTTTTGTCTCACGTCGAACAAGTGGGCACGTAGCCTCGACAGTCACCGGGCCGCTGCGGATGTACAATGTCGGTGCCTGCGGATATTCTCAGGAAGGTCACATCCGTGTTGGAACAGGAGCCCGTCATGGAAGCAGCCACACAGGCAGCCGGCAAGGCGCAAAAAACCCTCGAACTGATCATCAAATTGCTCGCCAAGGCCGAGAACACGCCGTTTCCGGCAGAGGCGCAAACCTTCCAGGAGCATGCCGAGCGGCTCATGGTGCGCTATGGAATCCAGCAGGCCGCCATCGATGCGGAGGCAGGCAAGGCCGGCAAACCCCAGGAGCCCATGGTGGAGGAACGCGTGGAACTTTCCGGACAATACCGGGTGGGCCAGGCGCGCGGATTCATCGCCGTGGCCACGGCCTTTGACACGGTGCAGGTGCTCCAGGCCACCACCCCCGCCAAGAAGGTCATCTACTTGATTGGAGCCGAGTCCGACGTTGCCCAGATCCGCCGCCTCTTTAACTCCCTGCTGGTGCAGCTGGAGGCCGCCATGTCCGCATGGTGGGCGCATTACCCGTACAAGCCCTACCTGAGCGGGCATGAAAAGACGTTGGAGCGCCGCCAATTCCAGATGGGTTTCCTGACCACCGTTGCCCTCCGGATCACCGCCCTATATAAGGAAGAGATTGGCGCAGGCGGGCCGGGGAATGAACTGGTGCTGGCCAGTCGAAGGGAGCGCGCCGAGGACCACGCCCAACAGCTGTACCCGCAGACCCGCGCCGCCAGGCGCCAGTCCATTGCCCACGGGTCGGCCAATGCGCATGCTGCGGGGACTTCAGCAGGAAGGCGCGCCACGGTCAACAGCGAAATCAGCTAAGTGCCGCACGATCCGTTCCTTTCGTCCTGCCCGGTTGGCCGGCCCCGGAGCCAGCACCGGTGCCGTGACCCTCATCCCATCCCCGGTGTCACGGCCCGCACTGACACGACGCCCAAGGGCATCACCGCCGGCCCCGCCGAACCATTCCGCCGGTCCGGCCCCGCCATCCAGTTGCCCTTTCCTACGGTTGTCCGTTTGCTACGGATTGGCGGTGACGGAACCGCTGAAATACCGCCGTGCGCTGTGTGCGTTCCACGCGGTGAACTCGGAACTGAGCCACTGCCCGTCACCGGTCCGGCTGTCCAGGACTTCCAGGGAGACCGTGGCCGGAAGGAAGATGGGCGAGTCGAAGGAAATGTCCCAGTTGAACGACGCCGGTTTGGCCAGCGGCACTGTCGCCAGAACCCTGCTCGCGGCGTACATTCCATGGGCAATTGAGCGTCGCAAGCCCAAAGCCTTGGCCGTCAGCACACTCAGGTGGATTGGGTTGAAGTCGCCGGAAACGGCTGCATAGGCCCTCCCCGTGTCCACGCCGAGCCGCCACTGCGCGGTGGGCGTGGGCGGCACAAATTCGAGCCGGGGCCCGGATACGGTGGGTTTGTCCAGACCCGGCAGGTAAACACCCTTGGCCAGGTATGTTGAGACGCCGCGCCACAGCAGCCGGGTCCCCTCCGCATTGTGGATTTCCGCCACAATCTGCACCTGGGTGCCGCTCTTGTGGCCGGTCAGGTCCCGCGCCCAGGCCCGCACCCACAGTTCATCCGTGAACAAAACCGGGGCAAGGTGCTCCACCTCGTTGCGCAGGTGGATCATCCCCAGCAGCGGCAGCGGAAAGTCCTCGGCAACCATGACACTCATGGCCACGGGGAACGCGAAGGCATGCAGGTAGCCGGACGGCAGCACGTCGCGTGCCGGCTCCCCCATCAGGTGGGCAAACTCCGTCACCTTGGCCAGGTCGGCCCGGACACCGCGCACCTCCACCGCCGTGGCAGGCAGGGCAACCACCGGTTCCGCGCGCAGCAGCCGGCTCTTGGCAGCAGTCGCGGCAGCATTGACGTACAGCTTGGACAGCGACGGCATTTCCGTCAACTCTGGCCCGGGTGTCATTGCCCCACCAGGTTCTGCCCGCACACGCGCAGCACGTTCGCGCTCACGCCGGCCGCCCCGGGTGCGGCAAAGAAGGCGATGGCCTCGGCGACGTCTGAGGACTTGCCACCCTGTTGCAGGGTGTTCAGCCGCCGGGCGACTTCCCTTGTGGCGAAGGGGATCTTGGCCGTCATGTCCGTCTCAATGAAGCCAGGTGCGACGGCGTTCACCGTGCCCCCGCTTTCGGCCAGCAGGGGCGCGGTGGATCGGACCATGCCCATGACACCTGCCTTGGAGGCGGCATAGTTGGTCTGCCCGCGGTTGCCGGCAATGCCACTGGTGGAGGCGACGCTGATGATGCGCGCGTTGTTGGCAAAGTCCGCATTGCCCAAAAATGCTTCGTTCATGCGCAGCTGCGAGGCGATGTTGACGGCAATGACCGAGTCCCATTTCGCGGAGTCCATGTTGGCCAGCAGCTTGTCCCGGGTGATGCCGGCGTTGTGCACCACAATGTCCAAGCGGCCATATCGCTCCATGGCATGCTCCAGGATGCGGGTGCCGGCATCTTGGGCCGTGACGTCCAGCTGCAGGGCCGTGCCCTGGATGGCGTTGGCCACCTGGGCCAGGTGGTCCCCGGCTGCCGGGACATCGACCACAATGACGGTGGCGCCGTCGCGGGCCAGGGTGCGGGCAATCGCGGCACCGATGCCGCGGGCGGCACCGGTGACAACCGCAATGTTTCCGTCCAGTGGCTTGTCCCAATCCACGGCATCCGGGGAACCGGCGGCTGAGGCGGTGAGGAACTGCCCGTCCACAAACGCGGAGCGGCCCGAGAGGAAGAACCTCAGGGAGGCCATGGCGCTGGGCGCATCGGCCGGGATGCCGTTGGCCAGCAGTATGCCGTTGGCCGTGGCACCGGAGCGCAGTTCCTTGGCCAGCGAACGGACAATCCCGTCGACGCCGTTGCGCGCGGCACCCAGCGCCGGGGTGTCCGTGCCGGCAGCCGGGCGGGAAATGGTGACGACCCTGGCGTTCTTGTGCAAATCGCGCAGGACGGCTCCCACCCTGAGCATGGGCGCGGAAAGATCCTCGGGGTGTGCCAGTTCATCCAGCACGATGACCACCGCGCCCAGCTTCTGCTTGGGGGTGGCGTGTCGGCGCACGTCCTGGTGCCATGACAGCAGCACTTGGGCCACGGCGTCGGCCCCTGCTCCCTGGCCAATGACCAGGATGGGACCTTCCACCAGGGGTGCGGCGGGGCTGTAGCGGCGCAGGATTGCCGGTTGCGGGAGGCCCAGCCGCTTGGCGAGGTCCTTGCCGAAGCCGCGGCTGACGAACTCGGTGTACTTGTCGGCTTTTTCACGCAGGACGGCGGGTGTGTTTGAGGCGGTCATGGTTCTACCGTGCTTCCAGGATGGCGACGACGCCCTGGCCGCCGGCGGCGCAGACGGAGATGAGTCCGCGTGCCGGGCGCCCGTCAACGGTTCCGCGTTCGTGGAGCATTTTGGCCAGGCTGGCCCCGAGCCGTCCGCCGGTTGCGGCGAAGGGGTGGCCGGCGGCCAGTGAGGAGCCGTTCACATTGAGCTTGCTGCGGTCCACGGTGCCGAAGGCTCCGGGGAGGCTGAGGCGGGTCTTGCCGAATTCCTCGTCTTCCCAGGCCGCGAGGGTGCTGAGCACCGTTCCGGCGAAGGCCTCGTGGATTTCGAAGTAGTCGATGTCATCCAGTGACAGTCCGTTGCGGGCCAGCAGCCGGGGTACGGCGAAGGCCGGCGCCATGAGCAGCCCGTCCTTGCCGTGGACGAAGTCGACGGCGCCGGCCTCACCGTCAACGACGTCGGCCAGGATTGGCAGGTCCCGGGCGGCGGCCCATTCTTCCGACGCCAGCAGCACGGTGGAGGCGCCGTCCGTCAGCGGGGTTGAGTTGCCCGCCGTCATGGTGGCGGCCTCGCCGAGGGACTTGCCAAAGACCGGCTTGAGCTTCGCCAGTTTTTCCAGGCTCGAATCCGCGCGCAGGTTTGAATCGCGGCTTAGCCCGCGGAAGGGGGTGACCAGGTCGTCGAAGAAGTGGTTGTCATAGGCGGCCGCCATGTTTTTGTGGCTGGCCAGCGCCAACTCGTCCTGGGCTTCGCGGCTGATTTTCCACTGGGCCGTGGTCAGTGCCTGGTGCTCGCCCATTGACAGGCCGGTGCGGGGTTCGCCCGTGGACGGGGCGTCCGGGGACAGGTCCTTGGGGCGGATGCGGCCAATGATTTTCACCTTCTGGCCCATGGTCTTGGCCCGGTTGAGGTCCAGCAGGATGCTGCGCAGGCCTTCGCTGACGGCGATGGGTGCATCCGATGCGGAGTCGACGCCGCCTGCGATGGCGGAATCAATTTGGCCCAGCTTGATCTTGTTGGAGAGGCCGATGACGGCTTCCATGCCGGTAGCGCAGGCCTGCTGCAGATCGTAGGCGGGGGTTGTTGCCGCCAGGGCGGAGCCAAGGACGGCTTCGCGGGTCAGGTTGAAATCGCGGGAGTGCTTCAGGACGGCGCCGGCTGCCACCTCCCCAATTTCTTCGCCGGCCAGGCCAAAGCGCGCCACCAATCCGTCGAGGGCTGCCGTGAGCATGTCCTGGTTGGAGGAATGCGCGTAGGCTCCCCCGGAGCGCGCAAACGGGATGCGGTTTCCACCGACAATGACGGCCTTGCGCACGCCCTTGGGGCTGGCGGCGGGCGTTGCGGACTCTTGTGCAGCAGGCCTTGTGGGGGTGGTCATAAAGCTCTCTCCTTCGATAACACCGTCTGTTACTGATACCCAGCGTACCTGATACGCTGGGTACCGTGAACACGCGAGAACAAGGGACGGCTGTGCCGCCCCCTTCCCCTTTGCCCGCTGTCGACGGGCGCTCGGCGAGGTGGGAAACCCACCGCGAGGAACGCCGTCGTGCCTTGATCAGTGCAACCCGAAAGGCCATCCACCGGCTGGGCCCCGATGCCTCCATGGAAGACATCGCGGCGACGGCGGGAACCTCCAAGTCCGTCTTCTACCGGTATTTTGGCGACAAGACGGGCCTGCGCCAGGCGGTGGGCGCCGTGGTGATCCGGCGCATGCAGGACACGATCGCCGCGGCCCGCCAGGGTGCCACGGAGCCGCGGGAGGGCGTCACCGCCATGGTTTCCGCGTACCTGCAAATGGCACAGACCTCCCCGAATGTGTACTTTTTTGCCACGACGCCCAGCGAAGGCGAGCCTCGGCAGTCGGGCGAACTGAGCGGGTTCTTTGACTCCGTGACGGAGATGATCACCGGGCCGCTGCGGCACTTGCTGGGCGACCCACAGTCCGCGCTCCTTGACTACTGGCCGGCGGCTGCCATTGGGCTGGTGCGCGCAACGGGCGAGCTGTGGCTGCAGACCCCGGAAAGCCCGCACAAACCAGATTTTCATGCCATGGCTGAACAAATTTCAACCTGGCTTTTCGACGGCGTGGGGCAGCTGGTCCCCCGGACGCCCCTCCCCCGCTCAGCAAACGCAGAAGAAGGACAATCATGACCAATGTAATGACCCCTGTTTCTCCCGCCAGCAAGGACAACACCGGCGTTGACGTTGCCGCCCTTGGCGAACTTCTTCTGGGCCGCTGGGCGGACGTGCGGCTCGCAGCCCGCGAGCTGGCCGGGCGGCCGGAGCTCCACAAGGTTGAGGGCCTCTCGTATGTTGAGCATCGTGAGCGGGTGTTCAAGCAGCTGGGCATTCTGGTGCAGGCCGACGGCGTCCACCGCGCCTTCCCCGCACGCCTGGGCGGCTCGGATGACCACGGGGGCAATGTTGCCGGCTTCGAGGAACTCGTCCTTGCCGATCCGTCGCTGCAGGTAAAGGGCGGAGTGCAGTGGGGACTGTTCGGCTCGGCCGTCCTGCACCTGGGCAACGAGAAGCACCAGGACAAGTGGCTCCCGGGAATCATGGACTTGTCCATCCCGGGCGCCTTCGCCATGACGGAAATCGGGCACGGTTCCGACGTCGCCTCGATAGGCACCACCGCCACCTACGATGCCGGCACGCAAGAGTTCACCATTAACACCCCGTTCAGCGCCGCCTGGAAGGAATACCTGGGGAATGCGGCCGTGCACGGCGTCGCTGCCGTGGTGTTTGCCCAGCTCATCACCCAGGGGGTCAACCACGGCGTCCACGCTTTTTATGTGGACCTGCGCGACCCTGCTACCATGGAGTTCCTTCCCGGCATCGAAGGCCTCGACGACAACATCAAGGGCGGCCTCAACGGCATCGACAACGGGCGCCTGGCCTTCCACAATGTTCGAATCCCGCGCACCAACCTGCTCAACCGCTACGGTGACGTCGCGACCGACGGCAGCTACACCTCGCCCATCGCCAGCCCCGGACGGCGCTTCTTCACCATGTTGGGCACCCTGGTGCAGGGTCGGGTCTCATTGAACGGCGCCGCCGTTGCCGCGTCCAAGGTGGCGCTGAAGATCGCCATCCAATACGCCTCTGAACGCCGCCAGTTCAATGCGGCCTCAGACACCGAAGAGGTGGTTCTCTTGGATTACCAGCGCCACCAGCGCCGACTGCTGCCGCTGCTGGCCACCACTTATGCTGCCGCGTTTGCACATGAGGAACTCCTGGTGAAGTTTGACGACGTCTTCTCCGGCGCCCACGACACCGACGCGGACCGCCAGGACCTGGAAACACTCGCCGCAGCCTTCAAATCCACGACCACCTGGCATGCCCTGGACACCCTGCAGGAGTGCCGGGAGGCGTGCGGCGGTGCCGGGTTCATGGTGGAGAACCGCTTCACGTCCCTCCGTGCGGACCTGGACATCTATACCACGTTTGAGGGCGACAACACCGTGCTGCTTCAGCTGGTAGCCAAGCGCCTGCTCGCCGACTACAGCAAGGAATTCCGGAACCTGGACTTCGGCGTCCTGGCCCGCTTCGTCGTCGGCCAGGCTGCCGACTTGACCATCAACAAGTCCGGCCTGCGCGGGGTGGCCCAGTTTGTCACCGACAGCGGCTCCGTGCAAAAGTCTGCCAAGGCGCTCAAGGATGAGGACACGCAGCGCCACATGCTGGCCGACCGCGTCCAAACCATGGTTGCCTCGGTCGCCGGCGTGCTCAAGGAAGCGGCCAAGATGCCGAAGGACAACGGCGCCGAGATCTTCAACGAGAACCAGAACGACCTCATCGAAGCGGCCCGCGCCCATGCCGAACTGCTGCAATGGGAGGCTTTCACCTCCGCTCTTGCCCGCATCGAGGACGCCGGCACGAAGCGCGTCCTGACCCGCCTGCGCGACCTGTTCGGCCTTGGCCTGATTGAAAAGCATCTCGACTGGTACCTGATGAACGGTCGCATGTCGATGCAGCGCGCCCGCACCCTGTCGCCGTACATCAACCGCGTCCTGGCCAAACTGCGCCCCCACGCCTTGGATCTTGTCGACGCGTTTGGCTACGGCCCCGAGCACCTCCGTGCACCCATCGCATCCGGGATTGAGCGCGCCCGCCAGGACGAGGCCATGAACTACTACCGCAACCTGCGGGCCAGCTCAGCTGCCCCCATCGACGAGAAGGTCCTGATTGCACAGCAGAAGGCGGCCGGCAAGAAGTAGCGCCTCCACTCCTGCTTCTGCAGCCTCTCCTGACGTTCGACGGCGGCACCCGGCCCGGGTGCCGCCGTCGGGCGTTGAGTGGTTGGCTGGCGGGCGTTGAGTGGTTGATTGGCTGGCGCTAGGTGAGTGGCAGGCGCAGCGGCTGGTTTCCCATTCATTCCTCCACAGCTCTGACTGGGCGCGAAGTTTTCCTGGTGTGGGCACATCTTTCGGTCCGTGTCAGTGCCACCCATTAGAATATATATATGAGAGAAACGGTGAAGGGGTCGAACACTTCAGGTCCCAGAAG
>JBBSQT010000047.1:0-10546 GCA_038243775.1 Actinomycetales bacterium
AAAGGAGCCCGGGCAGGCCACAGTGCACGGGAAAGGAAGACGGGCACCGGCCAAGCCAAGACGATGGCCAGGGCGGCGAGGAGCCATGAGGTCCAGAACATGTTCTACAATTTACCGTTTCCGGGTGCCGCAGCGCAGCCGGAGCGTGCGGATGTCAGGAACGTCCCAGCAGGTTGCGGAGGGTCTCGGCCTCGCCGGCGCTGACGGTGCCGATGAACCGGGCCAAGACTGCTTCGCGGTCCGGAGCGGAGCCCAGCACTTCCATCATGAGTTCCGCTGTGTGTTCCTCGCGGCTTGTCACGGCGCGGTAGCGGTGCGGACGGGAAGCGCGCTCACGCTCCACCAGGCCCTTCTTCTCCAGCCGCGACAAAACAGTGAGCACTGTGGTGACCGCCAGCGGGCGGGCCTCCGCGTTGTTCTCCGACGGTCGCTGAGACAGCAGGTCGCGCAGGACATTGGCCGTAATGGCCTCCTGATGCTCCCACAGCAGGTCCATGACAGCTCTTTCCAAATCCCCCAGCGTTGCCATCAACAATCCTCTATTTCTACTGCAGCATCAAACATTCAGCGTACGCCAAGTATGCGTACGTGACTAAATATACAGGTTTTGACAGCAATGTTCTACACGAGGTAGAACTAATACTTCTACGTATTGTAGAAATTACGGCCTGCCTGAATATTCTCATGACGAGGGGAAACATAGTGGAAGCTCTGGACATTGCCAGGTGGCAGTTCGGAATAGTGACGGTGTACCACTTCCTGATGGTGCCGTTGACCATTGGACTCGGCACCTTGGTCGCCATTCTGCAGACGCGCTGGCACAAGACCGGCAACGAAGCGTACCTGCGCATGACGAAATTCTGGGGCAAGCTGTTCCTGATCAACTTCATCATGGGCGTGGCAACGGGCATTGTCCAGGAGTTCCAGTTCGGCATGGCCTGGAGCGAGTACAGCCGCTTCGTCGGCGACGTCTTTGGCGCCCCGCTCGCCATGGAAGCCCTGCTGGCCTTCTTCGTGGAATCCACCTTCCTGGGACTGTGGATTTTTGGCTGGAAGAAGCTGCCCGCCAAGGTGCACCTGGCCTGCCTGTGGATCGCCGTTGCCGGCTCCATCGTCTCGGCCTACTTCATCCTGGTCGCCAACTCCTGGATGCAGCACCCCGTGGGTGTGGAAATGCTCAACGGCCGGCCCGTCATGGTCGATGCCTGGGCCGTCTTCACGAACAACACCGCGCTCGTTGCGTTCTTCCACACCATCACCGGCGCCCTCGCCGTGGCTGGCGGCTTCCTGCTCGGCATCTCCTGGTACCAGCTGTGGCGCCGCCGCAGGGACGGCATTGACACGGTTGACGCCACAGGCCGGGTGATCGTTGGCGAATCCGCCACCATTCCCGGGCGGAGCAAGCTGGACCACTCCGTCTGGATCAAGTCCCTGCGCTTCGGCGCGGTCGTGGCCATGATCGCCTTTGCCGGCACCGCCATCTCCGGGGACCTGCAGGGCAAGCTCATGTTTGAACAGCAGCCCATGAAGATGGCCGCCGCCGAGGCTGCCTGCCACGACGGCACCGGCTTCTCCATCCTGTCCGTCGGTGACGTCGGCAGCCGCGATTGCTCCGACGTCGTGGCCGTCATGGAGGTGCCGGGCCTGCTTTCCTTCCTGGCCCACAACGACTTCACCACTGAGATCAAGGGCGTGAACACCCTCGTTCCCGAATACCAGGAGAAGTACGGCAAATACCTGCCGGATGATCCGCTGTACGGCGACCGTGCCGGCCAGGAAATCAACTACGTGCCCATCATGGCCGTCACCTACTGGGGCTTCCGGATGATGATCGGCTTCGGCGGTGTCGCCGCAGCGGCCGCCGCCGTGGCCCTCTGGCTGACCCGCAAGGGCACCGTGCCCAAGTCCAAGGGCCTGATGCGCCTGGCCCTGATCGGCATCCTGGCACCCTTCGGCGCCAACGCGGCCGGCTGGATCTTCACCGAAATGGGCCGCCAGCCGTTCGTGGTGGCACCCAACCCGGCCATGTCCGGCGTCGACCAGGTCTTCATGTTCACCGCCGCCGCCGTCTCCCCGGGGGTTTCCGCCGGTGAGGTGATCTTCTCCCTCGTGGCGCTGGCCTCCGTGTACGCGGTGCTGCTGGTGGTGGAGGTGGTCCTGCTGACCAAGTACATCCGCGGAGGGATGGTCTCGGCCATGCCGGAACTGGACCAGACCAAAAAGACGTTCGACGGCGGCACCGGCCCGGGCGGGGAGGCGGACGAGGATGTGCTTGCGTTTGCGTACTGACGCCCCGACCGCACCCCATGCCGCACGCACGTCGCGGCCGCCCCTGACCAGCGCCTGGAACTGAAGGACTTTCGATGGATTTTCTGCCCACTTTGTGGTTCATACTGATTGCGGTGCTGTGGATCGGCTACCTCTTCCTGGAAGGGTTCGACCTGGGCGTCGGCATGCTCATGAAGACCTTTGCCCGCGGCGAGAAGGAACGCCGCGTCCTGCTGAACACCGTGGGTCCGGTCTGGGACGGCAACGAGGTTTGGCTGCTCACGGCCGGTGGCGCCACGTTCGCCGCCTTCCCGTTCTGGTATGCCTCCCTGTTCTCCGCCCT
Source organism: Actinomycetales bacterium (assembly GCA_038243775.1). Lineage (GTDB taxonomy): Bacteria > Actinomycetota > Actinomycetes > Actinomycetales > Micrococcaceae > Specibacter. Next base: position 2,612 of record JBBSQT010000047.1, read on the forward strand.
CTACATCCCGCTGGTCTTTGTGTTGCTGGCCCTGATCTTCCGGGCCGTGGCCTTTGAATACCGCGGCAAAATCCACGCGGATACCTGGCGCAAGGTGTGGGACTGGGCCATCGCCCTGGGCTCCTTCGTCGCGGCCTTCGGCATCGGTGCCATGCTGGCACTGACCACCACGGGCCTGCCGCTGAACGCGAACGGCGACCGCGTGGGCGGGCCCTTCGCCTGGTTCACCTGGTACGCCGTGATTGGGGGGCTGGCGGTGGTGGGCTTTGCCCTCATCCATGCCGCAGCCTTTGTTGCCCTGAAGACCGACGGCGACATCCGCCACCGCGCCCGCCGCCTGGTGCGGCGGTGGATGCCTGTGGGACTGGCACCCATGGCTGTCTGGGCCATTGCCGTGGCCCTGGAAAACGGCAAATGGTTCAGCTGGCTGCTGATCGGTGTTGCAGTTGTGGCTGCCGTGTCCTCCTGGATGGCCAACAAGGCCGACCGTGAAGGCTGGAGCTTCCTGGCCATGGGCGGCTTCCTGCTGGCCGGTGCCGCCGCGATCTTCAGCGCCGTCTACCCCGTGGTGCTGCCCTCAACGCTGAACCCGGTCTGGAACCTGACGGTGGAGAACGCCTCCTCCTCAAGCTACACGCTGGGCCTGATGTCCATCGTGGCGGCTGTGGGCGTCCCGCTGGTGCTGGCCTACCAGGCCTGGACCTATTGGATCTTCCGCAAGCGCATCTCGGTGGCACACCTGCCCGAACCGCATGACTTTGCCCCCGCCGTCGGACGCCATTTTGTTGGTTCGGGAAGCGAAAGCCAGCTGGAAGACTCAACAACAGGCGGTCATTCCTGACATGAGCATGCGACCCACACTCCCTCCCGGCAACTCGACCAAGCTGGCCCTGGCCGGCCTGGGCGGGCTGGCTGCCCTCAAGGCCGTTGGCCTGGTCCTGAGCCTCGGTGCGCTGGCCCACGCCCTGGCCCAATGGGCCGGCGGGGCCGTCCCGGACGGCACCAAGCTGCTGGTGCAGGGGGGTGCGGGCGCCCTCCTGCTCGCCGCGGCCGTGTGGGGCCAGTCCATCCTGGCCCGCCGGGCCGCACTCGGCGCCAAGGAGGAATTGCGTGCCAAGCTCGTGGGACACCGCCTTGACCCGCGCCACGCCGGGCACGGCGGTGCCGTGGGCGCCGAAGCCATGCTGGCCAGCCGCGGCCTGGACGGGCTGGACAACTACTTCGCCACCTACCTGCCCGCCCTGGTGAGCTGCGCCGTGCTGCCGCTGGCCATTGGGCTGCAAATTCTCATCTCCGACTGGGTCAGCGCCCTGATCGTGGTCCTCACGGTGCCGCTGGTGCCGGTGTTCATGATCCTGATCGGCTTCCACACCCAGGAACGGGTGGAGGCGGCCGCCGCCGGCCTGGACCGCCTCTCCAACCACCTGCTCGAGCTCGCCCGCGGACTGCCCGTGCTGGTGGGCCTGCGCCGGGCCGGCGCCCAACGCCAGGCCCTCGCCGACGTCTGCGAGGCCTACCGCAAATCCACCATGGCCACCCTGCGCACCGCCTTCCTGTCCTCCATGGCGCTGGAACTCATCAGCACCATTTCCGTGGCCGTCGTGGCCGTGTTCATCGGCGTCAGGCTGGTCAGCGGCGGCATCGAACTGGAAGCCGGCCTGCTGGCGCTCATGCTGGCGCCCGAGTGCTTCCGCCCCCTGCGCGACCTCGGTGCCGCCCACCACGGCAGCGAGGACGGGGTGGAGGCCCTGCGCCGCGTCACTGAAATTCTCGACGCCGGAGCCCCCGCCCAGCCCGCCGCCCCCGCCGGGGCTGTCATTCCTTCCGGCACCGTGGTGGCAGCCCGCAACTTTGGCGTCCGCCACCCCGGGCGCACCCAACCTGCCGTGAGCGGGTTCACCGCCGAGTTGGCCTCCGGGGAAGCCCTGGTCCTGGCCACCCCCAGCGGCACCGGAAAGTCAACCATCCTTGCCGCATTGGCCGGCATCCTGCCCATGGGCGGTGCCGCCGGCGCCCGGACCGAGGGTGAACTGCACGTCCGGACCCCGGGCGCAGTGGTGTACGTGCCGCAGCATCCGGTTTTTACCGAAGCAACAGTGCGCGACGAGGTGGCCTTGTACGCGGCCGGACCCGACGGGCGCAAGGTCGCCGCGGCCCTGCTTGACTCCGTGCTGGAACGGGTCAACGCCAGCCACCTGGCTTGCCGTACCGTGGTCGACTGCAGCCCGGGCGAATTGCGGCGGGTTGCCGTGGCCCGTGCACTGGCCCGGATCGCCGTCGACCCCACTGTGGAACTGGCCCTCCTGGATGAGCCCACGGCACACCTGGATCCCATCTCCGCCGGGGCCGTGCGCGAGGAAGTTGCCCGGCTGCGCGGGAGCGTGGCCGTGGTGGTGGCCACCCACGATCCGCTGCTGGCACAACTGCTCGGCGACAGCAGTGCCACCGCCTCCGCACAGACCGGCCGCCGGCGCGTCGCGGCGGCCGCACCGGCCGCACCTGGCTTGGCCACGCCAATATCGGCGGCATCCGCACCGGCAGCAGCCGCCGCTGCCCTGGACACGGCGCCTGCCCGTTTCAAGTGGCGACAGCTGCGCCAACTTCCGCTTCGCTCACCCCGCTTCGCCGCCGGCGTGCTGGTCTCGGCGCTGGCCACGCTCAGCGCCGCCGCGCTGTCCGGGATCTCGGGCTGGCTCATCGTCTGGGCGGCCGCCCAGCCGCCCATCCTGTATCTTCTGACGTTGATCGTGGGTGTGCGGGCCTTCGGCATCGGCCGCTCGGTGCTGCGGTATTCCGAACGCCTGCTGACCCACGATGCCGTGTTCCGTTGGGCCGCAGAACTCCGCCTGCAGCTGTGGGACTCCCTGGGCTCGTCCGTGCTGCACTGGGGCAAGTTGACCCGCTCCGGAGGTGCCCTGGGCACGCTCGTGGCCGATGTTGATGAACTGCGCGACGCCTTTCCCCGCGTCGTGGTGCCCATTCCGGCTGCCGTGATCTCCTATGGTGCCGTGCTTTTGACGGTGTACCTGCTGGTTCCGGGCGCGCTCTGGGTGGTCCTGCTGCTGGGACTCGCAGCACTCGTGCTGCTGCCCGTTCTGGTGTTGGGTGCACAGCGCCGGGCCTCAGCCGCCGCGGCCGTGCACAGGATTTGGCTGGCCGAGCGGGCTACCACGCTGTTCACCGCCGCCGACCAGTTGGCAGCGAACGGTGTCGGCCGGACACAGGCCGCCGCGTTCATGAAGGCCGACGCGGCAGTGGCCAAACCGCTGCGCCGGCTTGCCTGGTCGGACGGCCTGGGCCAGGGCGCCGTCAGTTTCCTGACCTCGCTGGCTGCCATCATTGCCGCCGCTGCCGCCATCGCGGGCGGTGCGGATCCCCGTGCAGCTGCGGTGGCAGCGCTGCTGATGCTGGCGCTGGCGGAACCGCTGGGCCAGTACATTGAAGCCGTCAGCGCGCTGCCGGCCCTGGGCACGCTGATGAACAAGACCCTGCCGCTGCTCGACGCCCCCACCACGGTCCAGCAGGTCGCTGACCGGGGAACCACCGACAGGAAAGCTGCCGCCCAAGAAGCCGGGGAGGTCCCGGAAACCGTGGAGAGCCTGGCGGTTTCGGACATCACGGCACGCTACCCCGGCGTCTGCCACCCCGTGTTCACGGGGGTCAGCGGAGGGACGCAGCGCGGGAAGTGGTGGAGTGTCAGCGGGCCTTCCGGTGCCGGCAAGTCGACCCTCCTTGCCGTCCTGCTGGGGTTCCTGGCGCCCGGGGCCGGCAGCTATTCCCTCAACTCCAAACCGGCCACGGGCGAAAATCTGGGGCAGATTGCCTGGTGCCCCCAGGACGCCTACCTGTTCAACTCCACCCTGCGCGCCAACCTCGGCCTGGCCCGCCCGGCAGCCACCCCGCCCACCGAAGCGCAGCTCAGTGCGGTCCTGGGAACCGTGGGCCTGGGCGCGTGGCTGGCGGAACTCCCGCTGGGGCTGGACACGCGCGTGGGGCCCGGCGGGCACCACCTCTCGGGCGGCCAGCGGACCCGGGTGTCGGTGGCCCGCACGCTCGTGGCGGGGGCCGGCGTCGTGCTGCTGGATGAACCCACGGCACACCTGGGACAGGACGAGGCCGCGGCCCTGGTAGCGGACCTGCGCCAGTCCCTGGCCGGTGCCGCCGTGGTTTTGGTGACGCACGACGCCGAGCTTGCCGCAGGTGCCGACACCCACCTTCGGCTGGGGGAGGCCACCTTGGAATCGGCGGGGGCACGGCTCTAAGCTTGATGGATGATTCAGGCACTCCACGGCTCCACTGTCCACCTCCCGCACGCTGACGGGCTGGAGTTCCGTCCGCTGGTCCCGGACGACGTGGATCAGTGGCTGTCCTTGACCAGGCGGATTGCGGCGTTTGAGGGCGCACACCTGCACGCGCAGCGCTCCGAACTGGAGGCGGCCTTCACCGATGCGCTCAACCCGGCGGCGGAAAACTCCGTGGCGGGCGTGGACCGGGACGGCGTGCTGCGCGCCTTCGGCGGTGTGCAGAAAGGTCCGGCCGGGGAGAAGGCCGTCATCCAGGGCGGCGTGGACCCGCTGTGGCGCCGCCGCGGCGTGGGTGCAGTGCTGTTGGCCTGGCAGGAGGCCCAGGCCGCCGTGCGCTTTGCCGCCGACAACGCCTCGGCCGCGGAGCATCGCGTGGCAAAGGTGCGAAACTACGCCGAAGAAAGCAACCCGGGGCAGCAGGCCCTGCTGGCCGGTTCCGGCTACTCCGTGGTGCGGTACTTCTCGACGATGAAGCGGCCCTTGGCGGACATTCCCGCCGTGCCGGTCCCTGAAGGGATCACCATTCTTCCCTTGACGGCGGATCTCAGCGAGGCTGTGCGGTGTGCCCACAATGAGGCGTTTGCAGACCATTGGGGTTCGGAGCCGCGCTCACCGGAGCGGTGGGCCGTGCTCATGCAGCACGAACACCAGCGCCTGGATCTGTGCACCGTGGCCGTGGACAACGCCAGCGGGGAAGTGGCCGGGTACCAGCTGGCAACCGTCGACCCGGACGAAGCAACGGGCGGGAGTCCCGCCGAGGCAGGCGGTGAGGGCTACACCGAACTGCTCGGCGTGCGCCGGGCCTGGCGCGGGCGCGGGCTTGCCCCGGCGCTGCTGGCCGATGCCATGGCACGCTTTGCCTGTGCGGGACTCGGCAGTGCCGCGCTGGAGGTGGACACGGAAAACCCTTCCGGCGCCTTGGGTTTGTACGAGCGCATGGGCTACACGCCGGTGCGGCGCAGCACGGTGTGGGACAAGCTGCTCTGAGTCCTGACGGCTCGCCACCCGTGCTGAACCAAGCAAGTGCGGTCTTGGAGTGACCGCCGATGTGTGCAAAAGCCCTTCGCGGGACCCATACTCATTGACGCCCCGGTTTGACACCCCGGTTTGACACCCCGGTCAAATGCGGGTCCGGCTGGGTGCGGACGAGCGTGGCGCCTGGCCCCGGCAGCTGCGGCACCGGCTGCATCAGGCTTTCCCCGGCGTCGAAGACCGTGATGTCCAAGGCCTTGATGGAGACGTTCTCCAGAATGGTGATGTCACCGTTGTCCACAAAGCGGCGCAGGCTGGTGCGCAGCTAACCGCGGGCCGGCAGCAGGATGGTGGTTTCGGGGTGCCATTGGCGCAGCCGGCCGAGGCTGATCAAGGTGTTGGCGGCGGAGTGCCCGGCGTCCAGCACGGGGATGGTCTTTTCCGCGAAACGTTCCTGGCCCGCACGCAGAGGATCGGGAAGTTGCGAGGTGATGAGGCCTTAAGCCCTGGCTTCTGCTTCGCTGATGGCTTCACTTCCTGAACGGTCCGCCGGGTTGGGCGTGTGCCAGGTGCCGGGGGCGCCAATGACGGCCCGGGCCACGATGTCCGTTGTGTTGCCGGCCGTGCCGGTGCGGAGCAGGAACGGCGGCTCATCCCGGTCGGCGCTGCGGGTCTTGTCCACGCCCTTGCCGTCATCTTGGATGCTAGTGGCCGTGGTGATGCGGTGGCCGATGCTGATGTGCGGGGCCAGGGCCGGGTGGGCGGCCCGTGGCTCCAGGTAGTCTGTGACGAATTCGGAGCCGGTGGGAAGGCGGGTTTCCCGGGGCGGTCCCCACCCGCCGGGATAGTTTTCGGTGGGGGTTTCCAGAAGCCGGCGTGCGGCCGGGCCGATGGGTCCTGCACCGGTGACGATCACCGGGTAACCGTGGTTCAGGGGTTTATGCTCCTAGGATTTGAGGGGAAGGAGGTTATTTGGTGGCGGGCAGCAGTTCGGTGATGAGGGTTTCAATGCGTGCACGGATTGCGTCCCGGATGGGGCGCACCGCTTCCACCCCTTGGCCCGCGGGGTCCTCGACCCGCCAATCCTCGTAGCGTTTGCCGGGAAAGATCGGGCAGGCATCGCCGCAGCCCATGGTGATCACGACGTCGGACTCCTCGACTGCCTCGGTAGTGAGGGCCTTGGGGGTCTCGGCGGAAATGTTGATGCCAACTTCCTGCATCGCAGCGACGGCGGCGGGGTTCACCGTCTCAGCTGGCACCGAACCTGCGGAGCGGACCTCAATCTGCCCAGCGGAAAGGTTGAGGAGAAGCGCGGCCGCCATTTGGGACCGTCCGGCGTTGTGGACGCAGACAAACAGAACGGAGGGCTTGGAAACGGAAGTGTTCATGCGATGACCTTCGGTGTGTTGTTGGTGAAGACGTTGCGGGACCAGTGTGCCACGTAGACCAAGGCCACCAAGACGGCAACGTCGATGAGAGGGCCGACGACGCCGGCCAAAGCCTGGTCGCTGGTGACGCCGAAGGTGGCGACGGCCACGGCAATGGCCACTTCGAAGTTGTTGCCGGCGGCGGTGAATGCCAAGGTGGCGGGTCGCTCAGACCCCATGCCCAGACCGCAGCGGGCCAGGCCCACAATGATCAGACCGGTGCGGTACTCGGCCAAGCGTGAATGGTTTCGCGGTGAGGGGGCCGGTGGCTGCAGGCACGGTGGTTGCTGTCACAGGAACTGACGATCAAAGAGGGCACGATGTTCCCGGGACGGGAACAGCCCCGTTTCCGTGTCGAAGTTCTCCTGAAAGTCCCTGGACCATGCCCGCAATGACCATGCCAGCAATTTGCCCTTCGTTGATTCCGGAAACCTCTTGGCATACCCGTGGTCTGGGTGGCCGGGAGGGGTGAAGTCGTTGAATGGCCACCCGGGATGGTTGGCGGTGAACGCCACATGGTCATTGTCAGGGTGCCCGGAACCGTTTATGGCTCCAAGGGCCCCGCCCCTCCGGCCCGCTTCCCCGCCTTCCCTGCCACCAGCGAACCGGGAAAGACCAGTTGCGGGTGCTGCGAATCCCAGCGGGGGAACGACTGCAGCATCCAATACAGCAGGAACAAGCTCAAGGCAACGAGTTCGCACACGAGAACCGGCGGCACAACGAAGGCTTCGAGCCACCCCCCGTAGATGGCCAGGACGGCAATTACGGCGTCGAGCACGAATCCTGCGGCAATGATCCAGTACAGCCGCTGGTATGTCTTGGTGGGCCGGGCACCGCTGTCCTGTTCGAAAACCTTGACCACGGCGACGGTGCCGATCGCCAAAAAAAACAGGATCGCCGCCGTGACGTGCCCGTACCGCAGGAAGATGTCCCGGGCAAAAGCCCACATGAGCGCCACAACCAGGAGCAGCCCGGACGCAGCCATGAGTGAACCCCGGACCGCTGGGAACGCATGGGTGCGGCCCCTGAAAATGAAGAAGGCGGCGAGAACAATGACCACCCCAACCAGAAGGTAGGTGGAGATGCCGTTCTGCACATCCGGGTGGTAGGCGGAGGGCACACAGGCGCTCCCCTGTGCGCAGTCAATGGTGATTCCGGGCACGGATCCAGGAAGGAGGGGAGTGGGAAGCAAGGCAATCAAGGGTGCAAGCAGCCCGGCCGCATCCAGCAGG